>NZ_JAUBOZ010000032.1:31741-73494 GCF_036700475.1 Microcoleus sp. T2B6
TCCGGCCTGTGCCACAAAAATTCAGTTTTATTGTGGGAAGAACAGGCTTTCCGGCCTGTGCCACAAAAATTCAGTTTTATTGTGGGAAGAACAGGCTTTCCGGCCTGTGCCACAAAAATTCAGTTTGATTGTGGAACGGGCATCTTGCCCGTTCCTAAAAATAATGAAAGATCCAATTTCTAATCAGTCACTGCTTTAACTTCCTTCAAATGACCAAATCTGTAATTAACGGCAAATGATCCGAACCGACATTGCGGCCAGTACGAATCTTCAAAACACCGATTTCTTTGCTGACTAGAAAGTGATCGATCGGAATATAAGCCAGCGGCATAAAAGTCGGCCAAGTTGGTAAAATGCCAAAGCCCGATCGCGCATTTCGCAAATTTCCAGTTTTTACCATATTTTTGTAGAATGGCGACCACATTGTGGTATTTAAATCCCCAACCACAATCAGCGGATTTTTTACTTGGGCTGCATACTCGCCGATGCCTGCTAGCTGTTTATTGCGATCGATAAAACTCTCCTGTTTGACTGGCACTGTCGGATGAGCAAGAATCAGAGAAATCATTTGACCTTGAAATTTAACATCCGCAAACAAGCTCTTTCTTCGATTTGAAAAAGCTTTAACAGAGGAATTTTCTAAAGGCAGCTTGCTGTATATTGCACTGCCAAATCTCTCAGATTCTTGCTGGGTAGAAGAGTAAGGAAAAATCTCGCTTAAAACCGATAATTCTTTTGCCCAAGTTGAGTTGACTTCTACAAAAACCGCGATATCAGGTTGTTCTGCTTGAACCAGCGAGATCACCTCAGAATATCGCCGATTACTCCTTAAAACATTTGAATGCAAAATCCGCAAGTTGTGTCCGGGCGTTGCTCCTGCAAATGCTGGCGCTGGAAAATACCAAGGAACAATTTCCGCCAAATTAATGATAATGCAAAATGCGCTCACCAGCCACCATATTTTTTTTGAGCGCACGAGAGCGAAGAATATAAAAGTAGAGAAACCAACCAGCAGATATTGTAGTTTAAAATGAGAACTCAATTCAAAAAAAATGTTGAATTCTCCCAGATAACCGACTATTGACAATACGGTATTTACAGTTGCTGCGATAATAAACCATTTTAAAATTACGTACTTCAAACTAAGGTTTTTGTTGGGTATGCTGTGCATCACCGCCCATTTGAGCTTGATTTTGAGGTCGTTGGTAATCAGCAATTTATCAATTTCTGTTACCAGTTGTTCTTCCTGTCCCAACACTCGCCGCTTTTGATAAAATCTCACCAGCAAGCTATCTACCACAAAATAACTAAAATAATTTGCAACAAATCCTACAAATACCAACACACCTAAACCGATCAGCATACCAAAGGAACCGCCGACTTTAACCAAACCCGACCAAACGGCTGCGTCACCTGTTTTCCCTGTAGCTGCTATGGCTATAAATAGCATTAAAGCAGGCAATCCGATCGTGATTGTGTTTCTGATGATATAGTCCATTATACAATGTTAGGTTTTAGATTTTAGATTTTAGATTGGGAATGAATCATGCAGTTTTTAGGGCAATGCACACCCCACATATTGACTTAAGAGCGACTTTACAAAATCGGGATAATCCTTAAATTTCATAGATTTCTAAGGGTAAGTTGTCGGGATCTCTGAAAAATGTAAACCGTTTTTCTGTAATCTCGTCAAGGCGAATGTTTTCTACTTCTACTTGTTGGGATTTTAAGTAAGCAACTGATGCTTCTATGTCCTCAACTGCAAAAGCTAAATGCCGCAAACCGCAAGCTTCAGGATTGTTAACTCTTTCAGGAGGATGGGTAAATGAGAAAAGCTCGATGGTGTCGCCATTTCCGACTCGCAAATCTAGTTTGTAAGAATTCCTCTCGGTTCGGAAAGTTTCTTTGATAATGGAGCATCCCAATACTTCTACATAAAATTTCTTCGATACTTCGTAATCCGAACAAATAATCGCCACATGATGTATTGCTTTTATTTTCATTTTAAAAAAGTTAGTTAGTTGCGTTTTTCTGAGATGTTACACCATTCTCAATAAGCTTTTTATGAACAGGCTTTTCGGCCTGTTCCACAACAAAATTCACTCTTTGTGGAACAGGCCGAAAAGCCTGTTAAGCGAGAATGGTGCAAGATGTGAGGTTTTTCCAAAAGCACAGCACGCTATTGACAATTATATTTGACGATCGCAGACTCTGCGAGAAACCCTGCTAAATTCAGGGCGAGATCCTTTTATTTTCCCCCGCCCAAATCTTAATCTGAAAAATTTCTGCAAAAAAAGTACCCTACTTTGATAAAATGAGAGTTTTGCAGTCAATCACCCAATTTGCATCTCAGGAGACAAGCACTATGGCCCGTATGTATTACGACACCGACGCGAACCTAGACCTCTTAGCCAACAAAACTGTGGCTATCATCGGCTACGGTTCCCAAGGACACGCCCACGCCCTTAACCTCAAAGACAGTGGCATGAATGTCGTTGTCGGTTTGTATCCCGGTAGCAAATCTGCAGCCAAAGCAACCGACGCGGGTTTAACAGTTCACCCGGTAGACAAAGCAGCCGCCGCTGCTGACTTCATCATGATTTTATTGCCCGATGAAGTTCAAAAAACTATTTACAAAGAACAAATCGAACCGAACCTTTCTGAAGGAAATGTTTTAGCATTTGCTCACGGTTTTAACATTCACTTCGGCCAAGTTGTTCCCCCTGCCAATGTAGACGTAGTAATGGTTGCCCCCAAAGGCCCCGGACACTTGGTGCGACGGACTTACGAACAAGGGGAAGGTGTTCCGAGTTTGTTTGCAGTATATCAAGATGCTTCCGGTCAAGCGCGCGATCGGGCAATGGCCTATGCTAAAGGTATCGGCGGCACCAGAGCCGGCATCCTTGAAACCACTTTCCGCGAAGAAACAGAAACCGATCTTTTTGGCGAACAAGTAGTTTTGTGCGGCGGTTTGAGCGCCTTAATTAAAGCTGGATTTGAAACTTTAGTTAACGCCGGATACCAACCGGAATTAGCTTATTTTGAATGTTTGCACGAAGTTAAACTTATCGTTGACTTAGTAGTAGAAGGAGGCCTCGCCAAAATGCGCGACAGCATCTCCAATACCGCAGAATACGGCGATTTAACTCGCGGCCCCCGCATCGTCACGGATCAAACCCGCGCCGAAATGCGTAAAATTCTCAGCGAAATTCAATCCGGTCAATTTGCCCGCGAATTCGTTCTCGAAAACCAAGCCGGCAAACCGGGCTTTACCTCCATGCGCCGTCAGGAAGCAGAACATCCTATTGAAGAAGTTGGTAAAGATTTGCGAGCTATGTTTAGCTGGTTGAAAAAGCAGGCTTAATCAATTTTAGATTTTAGATTTTAGATTTTAGATGGGAGGACAAATCTAAAACAGTCCTGGACGCCTAACCTCTATCTGTAGGGTGTGCAATGCACACCTTACCGATGGGAAAATCTCAAATCTCAAGTTTAATCGATTACAGATTAGAGATGGGATAAAAAATCTAAAATCTAAAATCCAAAATCTAAAATCGTCATGTTTGGTTGTGCTTCGCTTAACCCAACCTACAAGAAAATGGCTAAGTATTGTTAGAGAAACCGGGTTTCTCGCTGGTAGATCAAAACTATCGACTCGGGCTAGGACTTTTTTGCAATTTCTCAATATCCTGTTGCCTTTTCTCGTTGAAATCTCTCGGCCTCAACCAATCTGGCCACAACCCGACGAAGAACTTTCGACTGGCCACGCTAGTATCTCTTACAGGTTTGGGGAGAAAAGTTAAAGTGTCACCGTAAAGGGTAAACAGGGCTGCCAACAGAAGCAATAGCGGGATAAGATTTTTTTTAGGCATCGCAGTTGGGGAGTAGAGTTTGTGAAAGCGCTTGGTTATATTTTGCCCCTGCACGGACAAAAAATATCAGAAACAGCTTAAGAAGAAAAATAGACCTCAGCAATCTCGGACGCGGCCGTGCCGTTTCCCTACCCCAAAATCATCAATCTTCTTCGATGAAAGATGTAACCATCGCCCGATTAATTGTAGGAAAACGGCACGGCGCGGTGTCCTGACTGTGGGTAATATCAATTCCGATGTCACCGGATTTGATATTATATCATGTCCGATCGATTGACCATAATATCCCGGCCGGGGCGGGTTTTTGAGATTGTCAATTATTGGCAGATATTGTTGGTGAACCCGCCCCTACCTAATTTCGGGTAATTGACCAGAGATCATATTAGTTAATGACTAATCACTAATCACTAATCACTAATCACTAATCACTACTTATTCCTTTGAATAAAAGTTTGCACGACTGTATTAATTTCCGGGGAAATTTCTGTTACTAGCCGCACCGGGATTGCCGATGTAGAAGCAAATTGCGCGTATTCTGGTGTTAGAAAGACGGCATATTTGTCAGCTTCGGCAGTTAGTTGAGCGGCGGTAGCCAAACTTACAGCTTTAATATAATTGCGTATGCTAACAGCTTGGTCGCCGACAAGTTCATCGCCGGTAATTTCTGTGCTGGGTCGGCGAACTTGGTTTAAAGTTGTACTCGGATCTTTGACGCTTAAGTGGGTTGCTCCTACAAAACCGACTAGCCATTTAGGAGATGGAATTTTCGGAAAGCCGGCAATTTGTTCGGCTAAGGCGGGAGTGGTTTTGTCGGCAGAAGATGCTACTATTAATGTGGGAATCTTAATTTTACTTAAGCCCGTTTCTCCAAATAATAATGATGCGATCGGATTCATGGCGATCGCCCTTTTAATCCTCCCATCCCGCAATTGATACCGTTCTTCGGGCAATCCGGCCGCGGCGCACTGAATGCCTTCGCCTAAGCTGAACCCAATCAAGTCCCCTTGACACCTTTGTTTGAGTCCGCTCAATTGCAGTTCGGCGCCGGCCACGGACAAGGCTGTAGCGCCGCCGAAGGAATAGCCAATTATTATCGATCGGTCGATCGCAATTTTCCCCTGCAAGTTATCATCAGTTTGGTTCAATTTTGTCAGTTCGTCGAGTACAAAACTGATGTCTTTGGGACGGTCTAAAAACTCTTGAGGAGCTAGCAACGGACACTTCCCCGCCATCGCAGCATTGGTGTTCGTCTCGTTGCTGCCCGGATGTTCTAAAGCTGCTACCACATAGCCGTGAGACGCCAAATGCTCGGCTAAATAGCGCAAATCCGTGCGGACGGAACCCAAGCCGTGAGAAAAGACGATCGTCGGTTTGTCGGCTGTCGCAGCTCTCGACCAATACACATCAACCGGAATAGGTCGATTGCGGGCGCTATCGTTCAAATCTAGCGCCCGTACCTGCACGACATTAGGGCCTGGCTGGGTTGGATCGAAAGGCAGCTTAAACGCGGGTTTAACCGCTGCTAACTGAGGTGCGATCGCCGCCATAAAGCGCTGAGTTTGCCAAAAACTTACGTTCATATTTCCCAAAACAGCGAAAGCTCGATCGAGATCCACCACCACCCGCGAGCTCGGATAAGATTCAATGAAACTCAATATAGATAAGCCTTCCGGTGCTTTTGCTCCCTGCACCAGAGCGGATCGCAGCGCTTCCACACCCCCACCGTCGCGCCTGGGTATGACAGTAGTCAAATCCGTCAGGATGCCAGTGCCGATGCCCGTATTTAGCAAGTTGCTCAGGCCGACTACATTTAGGGGAATTTTCGCTTGCAGCGCCCGAAAAATTTTACTCCGCTGTTCCTCAGACAGGAGATTGGCGTATGCTTGCAGTTTGGCGGGGACTTTTCCTGTTTCTGCGAGTTCGCGCAAATCCGCAACCGATATTGACGATTCTAAAATACCTTTGCGGATAACAACCGTTTCTGCCGCTTTTACAGAGGATGTCGCGTCGCTGAAAGTGCCGATCGAAATCGAACCCAAAATACTCGCCACCGAAGAAAACCATCTGAAATTTGGTCTGATGCTCATTTTTACGTTATTGAACTAGAGGGGGTATATCACCATATTCTCAAAATTCTCCCAGATACTGAGAAATTATCTCGATCGGGGTGCCAAAGGCTTTGCCTTTGGTATATTTAATTGCATATCGATAATGCTTCTATTGCCTACTTACAGTTAAATCTAGACTTCGAGAACTTATTAGCCATAATTGTCAAGCAAAGATGGTCATTTCGCTTAAGGTACTAAGGGGAACTGCGGTTGACATAATATTTTGTGTTAACTATAATAAGCAACTAAACCCTATCCTATCGTTTCCGCCGAAATCGGAATCATAATTTTTCGAGTGCAGTGCCAGCGTCCCGCTCGCATCATATCGTTGCCGCAGGCATGAGAAAAAATATACTTACCTCAGCTATCAACATGATTTCAATGAATACCTTGACACTTCCCGACTACCAAATCAGCGCCCCTATCTCCGACGGCTTGAATACCTGCATTTACCGAGGCATTAGAGAATTAGACGAACAACCAGTCATCATCAAAATCCTCAAGGCAGAATTTCCCACCCTCGAACAAATTACCCGCTTAAAAAACGAATATAAAATTACTCAGCATTTACAGGTAGAAAGCATCGTCAAATCCTACAGTCTCGAAACATATCAAAACCGTCTCGCCCTGATTTTAGAAGACTTTGGCGGCAACTCACTCAGCAAAATAATCTCAACAAAACTCAACTTAACAGCATTTTTAAACATTGGCATTCAACTAGCATCAGCACTAAACTCGCTGCATCAAAACAGTATCATCCACAAAGACATAAAACCATCCAACATTATCATCAACCAGGAAACAGGAACTGTCAAACTTACCGACTTCAGCGTCGCTTCCCGGCTGAGCAAAGAAAACCCCCAAATTAACAGTACCAACTTAGTTGAGGGTACGATCGCCTATATGTCTCCCGAACAAACCGGGAGAATGAACCGCACCTTAGATTATCGCAGCGATTTCTATTCCCTCGGCGTCACATTTTACGAAATGCTGACAGGCAAATTGCCGTTTAACAGCAGCGATATTTTAGAACTCGTGCACTGTCACATTGCTAAACATCCCGCGCCGCCTTGTGAATGCAGAACAAATCAAGAAAATGGTGATGAAATTCCGCAAGTTGTTTCTGATATTGTGATGAAGCTTTTGGCGAAAAATGCCGAAGATAGGTATCAGACTGCCGAGGGGATAAAGGCAGATTTAGAAAAGTGTTTGAATAGTTGGCAGACAACTGGAGAAATTGTTTATTTTGTACCGGGACAGTTGGATCGATCGGGACAACTGTCAATACCTCAAAAACTCTACGGGCGAGAAGCCCAAGTCGATCACCTGCTTGCTGCTTTTGAAAGAGTAGGGACACCGCATTGCCGTCTCCTTACGGGTGACGGTGAAAATGTAGGGATACGGCACTGCCGTCTCCCTACGGATGACGGGCGAAGCGAAATAGTCCTAGTTTCCGGTTATTCGGGAATTGGCAAAACCGCTATTGTTAATGAAGTTCACAAGCCAATTGTCCGGCAGCGCGGCTATTTTATCAATGGCAAATTTGACCAATTTAAGCGCAACATTCCTTATGCAGCTTTGATTCAAGCTTTCCAGTCATTAATCGGGCAGTTGCTGACTGAAAGTAGCGAAAAATTGCAAGCTTGGCGCGAAAAATTGTCGGCTGCTTTGGGTGCAAACGGTGCAGTAATTGCTGACGTGATTCCTGACATTGAGCTAATTATTGGCAAACAGCCGGAAGTGCCGCAACTGGGGCCTGCCGAATCTCAAAATCGCTTTAATCGAGTTTTCCGAGAGTTTATCGGCGTCTTTACTCGTGCAGAACATCCGCTGGTACTCTTTTTAGACGATCTGCAGTGGGCGGATTCGGCATCGCTGAATTTAATGCAATTGTTGGTTGGCGATTCGGAAAGTCAATACTTGCTTTTGATCGGTGCTTATCGGGATAATGAAGTTAGTCCGACTCATCCGCTAATGCAGGCGATCGAGCAAATTGAAAAAACGGGCACTCCCGTTCATCATATCGTCTTGCAACCGCTGGATTTTGCGAATGTCTGCGAATTAATCGCCGATACCCTCACCGTTAACGACAAGGTGCAATTGCTGGCTGAGTTAATCTTTCACAAAACGGGCGGCAATCCTTTTTTTATCACGCAGCTTTTGCAAGCACTTTATCAAGAAAATCTGTTAAAATTTGAATTTAGCAGCGGCCATTGGCAGTGGAGTTTAGCGGAAATTCAGGCGATCGGCATTACTGATAAAAGTGTCGTGGAACTGGTAGCCAGCCGCATCGAAAAACTGCCAGAAACAACGCAGCAAATGTTAAAATTGGCGGCTTGTATTGGCGATACATTCAGCCTCGATGTCTTGTCAATTGTCAGCGAACAATCCCCGGCGCGAGCAGCTAGCGAACTCTGGGCGGCACTGCAAACTGGATTGGTTCTCCCGTTGAGCAATGCTTACAAGATTCCGCTGGTTGGAGGCTGGGGATCGGAGAATTTGCGATCGGGGCGGGCCGGGGGGCACAGCCCCTACGAGCAATCGAAGATTTCCTACAAATTCCTGCACGACAGAGTGCAGCAAGCAGCTTATTCTCTGATTCCCGACGGCGAAAAGCAAGCAACGCACTTAAAAATCGGTCAACTGCTGCTAGACAATACTCCCGCCTCCGAGATTGAAGAAAATGTTTTTGATATTGTCAACCAACTGAATGTCGGCGTTGAATTCCTCGCAGAAAAAACAGAAAAACATCAACTGGCCAAACTGAATCTGATCGCTGGGAAAAAAGCTAAAGCATCTAATGCTTACGAAGCTGCTGTCAGATATTTGAATGTCGGTTTGGGACTCATCAACCCCCTTGGCGTGGGAAGTGTAGGGGGGTCAAGTTGGGAGACTGATTATGACTTGACGCTGAACCTGCACGTAGAAGCAGCGGAAGCGGAATATCTCAATACTAACTTTGGGCGATCGCAAGAATTAGCTGATGCCGTTTTGCAACAAGCTACAAACCTGCTCGATCGAGTTAAAGTCTACGAACTGCAAATCCAGTCTTATTTGTCTCAAAACCAGATGATAGAAGCCATCGATACTGGTTTAAGAGCTTTGGGAATGTTGGGAAATTCCCTATCTGAAATCCCCCGAGAGGGTTTGGGTGGAATTAAGTTACCTCAGCTTGATGAAATCGAAAAATTTCCGGTAATGACTGATGACTATGAGTTAGCCACAATGCGGATAATCTCGGCTGTTCTTTCTCCTATTTTTATTGCAAAATTAGAACTATTGCCACAAATTATCTTCACCATGGTCAATTTTTCTATGGAACGGGGTAATTCAGCACTTGGGGCGATCGCCTATAGTTGGTACGGCTTGCTGCTGGCTGGGGTATTCGGAGAGATAGAGGCTGGATATCATTCGGGAAAGCTAGCTTTGAAGCTATTAGACCAATTCAATTCTAAACAACTTAAATGCCAGGTTTATACCACATTTAACGCTTTTATCCGGCACTGGAAAGAACATACCAGAGAGACGATTTTACCTTTAAAAGAGGCGATGCAAAGCGGCTTAGAAACAGGAGATTTAACTTATAGCATTTATGCTGGTTACAACATTTTTACAGGTGCCTTTTTGATGGGAGAACCGCTAAACACTGTCGAACAAAAACAATTGCAATGCTTGATTTTAGCACGGCAACTAAAACAAGAACATTCGATAGACTTAGTTGAAACATGGGGACAGCTTCTTTTGAACTTACAACAAAACTCCGCCAATCAATTTCATGTGGTCGATGAAAAATTTAATGAACAAGAAATGTTGCCGCGACTTAAAAAAACCCATAACAACCTGGGAATTTTTAATTTTTATCTTGGTAAAATGCTGAGTTATTACTTATTTAAACAATCCGAAAAAGCAGTTGCCAACGCATCTTTAGCTGCCGGATATGCACAAGTAGTAATTGGCTTTGCGATCGTCGTCACGCACAATTTTTACTATTCCCTGGCCCTCCTCGCTGTGTATCCAACTGCTGGCAGTGCAGCACAAGAAAAACACTTGATGCAAGTAGCAGCAAATCAGGAAGAAATGCAGAAATGGGCGCACCACGCCCCCATGAATTACCAGCACAAATACGATTTGGTAGAGGCAGAAAAAGCGCGTGTTTTCGGTAAAAATTGGGAAGCAGCAGATTATTATGACAAAGCCATTCAAGGAGCCAAAGAGCAGGGATACATCCAAGAACAAGCACTCGCCAACGAACTTGCAGCCGAGTTTTATTTGTCTTGCAACAAAGACAAAATCGCTCAAGTCTATCTCACAGAATCTTACTACGGTTACATCCGCTGGGGAGCGATCGCGAAAGTCAAAGATTTAGAAGCCAGATATCCCCAATTAGTCGCCCAAACCCTCAACCGAGAAACCAAAACCCGCGATTTAACCGTCACCGCCACCACCACAACCACCAACAGCAATTTTAGCAATGCCTTAGATATCGGCACATTCATCAAAGCATCTCAAGCTATTACCAGCGAAATTTTCCTGGATAAATTGCTCGCCCGTTTAATCAAAATTTTTTTAGAAAATGCCGCCGCTCAAAAAGCAGTGCTGATGCTCTACAAAGATGACAATCTTTTGATACAAGCAGCTTGTACGGCAGAGCAAAATCAAGCCGCCGTCTTGCAATCCCTTTTAGTTGAAATTAGTCAAGATTTGCCCGTCTCGATTGTAAACTATGTTGCGAGAACTCAAAAAGACTTGGTTTTAAACAATGCAGCCTCAGACGGCTTGTTTACCGCCGATCCGTATGTTGTCAGCCGTCAGCCCAAGTCAATTATTTGCAATCCAGTCATTTATCAGGGCCAACTCACAGGCATTCTTTACCTGGAAAACAACTTAGCAGCGGGTGCATTTTCTCCCGAAAGATTGGAAGTTTTAAAGTTGCTCACTTCTCAAGTTGCGATCGCCCTCGAAAATGCCCGACTCTACGGGAAAGAACAAGAAAAATCCCAGCAGCTAGAACAATATTTGCACAAATTGCAGCAAACCCAAGCTCAACTCGTGCACACGGAAAAAATCTCAAGTTTGGGGCAGTTGGTAGCAGGAGTTGCTCACGAAGTCAATAACCCCGTTGGCTTTATTTCCGGCAATCTCCACCACGCTAACGATTACGTACAAGACTTGATTTCCATTGTCAATCTTTACCAGCAGCACTATCCGCAGCCGGTGCCGGCAATTGCAGAAGCCGCAGAAGAAGTTGAACTCGATTATCTCATGGAAGATTTGCCTAAAATGCTGGGTTCCATGCAGCTAGGAACCGATCGCATCCGCGATATCATGCAATCATTGCGGAACTTCTCGCGCATTGACGGCACCGAGAAAAAACCCGCCGACATTCACGCAGGTATCGACAGCACGTTGATGATTTTGCAGCACCGCTTGAAAGCTAAACCCGAACGTCCAGCAATTCAAGTGATTAAAGAATACGGATCTTTGCCGGAGGTTGAGTGTTACAGCGGACAACTCAATCAGGTGTTTATGAACTTGCTCGGAAATGCGATCGATGCTTTGGATGAATCCAACGGCGAGCGCACTTACGCTGAGATTGAACGCGCTCCCAATACTATCACAATTTGCACCGAAGTCAAGGAAGGTTCGGCAACGGATTATGTAACGGATGTAACGGATGTTAGGAAGGAAGAAGTAGGAAGAGGAAGAAAAATCGAGAGTTTTGCGGTGATTCGGATTAAGGATAATGGGCCTGGGATGCCTGAATCAACGCGGTGTAAACTGTTCGATCCGTTTTTTACAACTAAACCAGAGGGTAAAGGTACTGGATTGGGATTATCGATTAGCTATCAAATTGTTGTCGAAAAACACGGCGGGGCGATCGAGTGTATTTCGGAACCGGGAAAAGGTACCCAATTTGCGATCGCAATTCCGTTGGATTAGGATTAAATCTTAACAGCAGATCAATGCAGATTCATAACGTAATCTGCGGTTCAAATATTCCTCAAGATACAGGAAAATAAACAACAAGCATCGAAATATTTTGGTGAGTCCGGGCGATCGCTTCCGGTTCTTTGAGAGTTCCTGGTTTTTCCCACAAATTCTGTTGTTGAGAAATGGTTGTTAAAATCAGCAAATCGTGTTCTAACAAATTCTGCGAAACTAGCTTGATAAAATTTCCCCGCACCCGATTTACTGGTATCTCAGAGAGAATTTCCACCTCCGCCGCACTTTGGTTGCTTTGTTCCCGTTTTGTCGCCACCAACAACACTTGCAAACTCGCCTTAAGTTCCTCGGCCAAACTCTTAGCAATACCCACGGTTTCCTGAAATCCAAACCGAGTCAACTCGCTGTCAGTTACCGCCAAAATAACTCTGGCTGTATTCTGGAGAGGATCGGGAAATCGAGCAATCAGTACGGGTACGGGCGATCGCCTTACCACATTGTCAATGATGCTGCCAAAAAAATTGTCGCGAGTCGTGGAAAATCCCTTCCAACCACAAACTATTAAACTAGCCTCGCGTTCGGTTGCACTCCGCAGAATTCCGCGATCGATCGCATCATCTATCCTCGCGATCGGTTCAACCGCACAAGCAGCCGCATGGGCCACAGTTTCCGCAGCCGTCAAAAGTTGAGTTTGCTGCATTTTATCTGCCGGTGAAATTGCTTCCCCGCGATCGGACAAAATATGCAGCGGCAGTAAAGTTCCGTGAGATGTTTTTGCTAAAATCAAAGCCAAACGCAGCAAATTATCTTCCGTATTCGGATTAGCAACAGGTACTAAAACTCGGTCTCCCCAGGAATGCTTTCCCGAAGTAGCAGCCGGCAAACTCGACCCCGGCTGCTGCATTTGTTGACCCCACCGAGCTACAATCCAAGGAGAAGCCACACAAGTTACTAAAATCATGGCAATGATGCCGTTCACCGTTACGCGATCGACCAATTTAATGTCAAAAGCAACCGTAATCGCCGCCAAAGTAGAAGCAGCTTGAGCAACAGAAAGACCGAACATTACCATAATGCTGGGAAACTCAAAACGAAATAATTTCCCCGGTAGCCAAGCTGCCAAAAACTTGCTCACCACTTCAGCTAAAATCATCACCGCAGCCACCAACAAAGACTGCGGCTGCTTTACCAAAATTAGCGGGTCAATTAACATCCCCACAGAAATCAGAAAAAACGGCACAAACAGCGTATTGCCAATAAACTCAATCCGATTCATCAGGGGACTCATTTTGGGAATAATTTGAGTAATGGCAATCCCCGATAAAAATGCACCAATAATTGCCTCAATTTCAATTAGTTCTGCTGCGTAAGAAACTAGAAATAGGGTTGCCAATACAAATATAAATTCTGCATTTTCGTCGTGTCCAAATTTCTTAAAGAACCAGCGACCGATTTTGGGAACGCCCCACAAAGTAGCAAAAGTGTAGATAGCAAGAGAGGGAATTAGAAACAGCCAAAATTCGATCGTGAGATTTCCTTTGAAAGCTTTAACAACAATTGCCAGCACCAACAGCCCCAACACATTCGTAATTAAAGTCCCGCCCAAAGTCGTAGTAATAGTCTGAGTTCGCATCAATCCCAATTTTGTGAGAATTGGCAGTGCTAAAAGGGTGTGCGTAGCAAAACAAGAAGCGACTAAAATTGCAGCCAGCCAGCTATATCCCAACAGCAACATCGCTGCTGTCCCCAATATCATCGGTAGCGAAAAAGTAGCCAGCCCAAATATGACAGCTTTGTCCGCATTGAGTTTGAGGTCGTCGAGGCTAGTTTCCAGTCCCGCTAGGAACATCAAAAACAGCAATCCTACAGTACCTAACAAAACAATAGTAGCGTCTCGTTGCAGCAAATTGAGACCGTTGGGCCCGACAATTACGCCAGCAATAATTAAACCGACTATTCCCGGTAGTCGCAAGCGCTCAAATACCAGCGGCGCGAGTAGCATGATTGCTAAAAGAACTAGAAAAACGGGAACGGGAGCGGTAATCGGGCCGGAAGTTAACATGAATTTCACCCTAAATATTGGCAGCGAACTGCTACCATATTTAAAAGGAAATAATCAAAATATCTATCAATCTAAAGAGGTATTATCAATATTTTACAGCGTAATTCTTAATAAGTAGGACTGGGCGGGAGAAACCCGGTTTCTTGGTAAAATATGGGTTTGATGACTAGAAATTGAGTGCTTCACGAACTCCGATAAAAAAACTATCTTTTTCAGTCGGGGAGGCACAAAAACCCGGTTATACCAATTTAATGTGAAGTTGCACATATCTCGATCCCCCTAAATCCGCCTGATTGTTGGGGAGTAGGGGTTGACTTAGAGAAGAATCTTGTCCCCCCCTTAGTAGGGGCGGTGCGACCCCTACTCCCCGTGCCCGCCCTCTTGGCTAGGGGGGATCGGATTCTATGCAACCTCATAAAAAATTGGTATTAAGAATCAAAATAACAGGTTGTGAGCGACTTTAACGCCGAAACCGGGTTTTTTATCCTATTTGCGTCCACAACTATTTAGGTATCAAATGCAGGGGGACACAGATATATATCCCAAGATGGACTTTGGCATACTCGGTCTAATTCAGAAACCCGGTTTCTTAAAAAAACCGGGTTTTTCACCACAACAGACAATTTAAATGGGTTAGTCTTGGACGCGAAAAAACCGGGTTTCTACGCAACTTACTTAACCGTACCCTTACGGTAGCTAAGTATGTATTTCTTGTCAAGATTTTTCCATCTAATTTTCAATGATAGGCTAAGCGAGCGACACAATGCTAGCTCGCTCGTAAGGCAATCTGTTTGTAGGCAAAACCTCCAGATTAATTTGCAACGAATCCAAAGCCGGATTTTCGGCTAGCAGCTTTTGCGTCAAACTCTTATTAAGAATTTCCCAGAAATCCGTTTCATTGGGATAATTAGTCAAGAAACTGTCGATGCTTTTGTAAATCGGCACAAAGTCTGGATACTCATCCTGCGTAATTCCTGGTTTGTACTGATATTTGACATCCATATTGAGGTTATTCAAACCCTGGTGATCGATCGAGTAATTAGGAATCTTGAAATCCCATGCTTCGCCTAATTTACCATCTTGAGTGCGAGTAACGGTACTGCTGCGATCGTAAGGCAATCGGTTCGTCGGTAAAACATCCAAATTAAGCGTCACCGACGAAATTGCCGGATTGTCAGCAAGCACTTTTTGGGTCAGATTTTTGTTGACAATTTCCCAAAAATCTGTTTCGTTCGGGTAGTTAACTAAAAGATTGTCAATGCTCTTGTAAATCGGCACAAAATCAGGATACTGATAATTTTGAATCCCGTCTTTGTACTGATAATTTACATCAATATTAAGGTTGTTTAACCCTTGATGATTAATTGGGTAATTTGCCAATGTAAAATTCCATTTCTGCGTCAGTTGAGCATCGGACGGAAAGAAAGCAATTCCTATTGGACGCTGTAGCTTGCTGTCGGGAGGGACAAAAATAGAACTGTTACTCGATCCAGGATTTCCCGATATTGGCAGCGGTTCGTCAGTCTTGCCATTATACCGCAAAACAGCGCCGGCACCGTTAGCATTAGCGCGGTTGTCAAAGCCCACTACAAACAAATTGCCGATCGGCGAAAAGGCCAAACTACCTACATAATTGCTACTGGGGGAAGTATCAGTATAATTGGTAGATAAAACCTTGACCAATTCCCCACTTTTTAAATTGTAGCGCCTGATATCGTTAGCAAAATCGCTGACATAAAGGTCGCCGTCAGCGGGCCCGATTGCCATTCCCAAAAGACTTGCAAATCCCTGACTCCGAGGCGAAGGATCGGGCGAAGCAAAGATACTTGACTGCCGGGTTTGCGGGTTGTAACGCAGCACCTGACTGGGGAAACCTGCGCTAAAATCTGGTTGACCATTGCGAGCAACACTCCCCTGCGTTGTCACGTACAAATTGCCGTCAGGAGCAAACAGTAAACCGTTCGGGCCATTCAATCCTCCCGCTTGCTGATTTCCCGAAGCAAATACATCAATAAACTGTCCTGTTTTGCCGTTATATCGGAGAATTTGGTCACTCAAAAAACTGCTGACATAAAAATTACCGTCAGGGCCAAAAGCTAAACCGTAAGGGCGAAACAATCCGCCAGTTTCATCGACCGCCGTGTTCGGATTATCGCCGACAAACTTGTCAATAAATGCGCCAGTAATTCCGTCATACCGCAATACCGCAGATGCTGTCGGTTCTCCCGAATTTCCGGGCTTGTCGCCGCTAGTAACGTAAATGTCCGACTGATCATCGCCATTGCCATCGGGCCCAAAAACGATCGTATCTGGATTGGACAAACCGCCGCTTCCCGGTGAAATAAATTCGCCTAGAAAATTGCCGGTATTGCCGTCAAACCGAAGTACATTATTTCCCCGGCTATTGCCCACTAGGAAAGTTCCTTGAGGATTGCTGGGTTGAGTGCGAGTAACTTTGCTGGTGCGGTTGTAGGGCAAGGTTTGGCTTGGCAGAACGTTGAAATCTATCTTAATTGCCGCCAATTCAGGATTTTCGTTGAGGATATTTTGAGTCAAGTTTTTATTGACAACTTCCCAAAAATCAGTTTCGTTCGGATATGTGGTGAAAAAGTTATCAATGCTCTTGTATATTGGCACAAAATCGGGATATTCATTGGGAGCGATTTCCGGCTTGTACTGGTAATCTATATCGAGATTCAGCTTGTTCAATCCTTGGTGATTGATTGCGTAGTCTTTGACGGAAAAATTCCAATCTTCTGTGATTTTGCCCGATTGACTGCGGAAAACTGTACTGGCGCGATCGTAGGGCAATCTCTCTGTTGGCAAAACTTCCAGTTGAATCGTAACATCTGTCAGTACCGGATTTTCATTAAGCACCTTTTCCGTCAAATTTTTGTTAACAATTTCCCAAAAATCTGTTTCGTTCGGGTAGTTAACTAGGAAATTATCAATACTTTGGTAAATGGGAACAAAATCTGGATATTCGTTCGGGGTAATTCCCGGTTTTAACCCGTAACCAACTTTGAGGTTGAGGGTGTTTAAACCTTGGTGTTCGATGGTGTAATCTTTAAAATTGAAAGCCCAGTTTTCATCAGGAAATAGGGAAGAAGTTTGGGATAGGGAGAGTTCACCAACAGGTAAAGCCATCCCTGTCAGTTCGTCTATCTCACCTTGAGTGGAGGTAGCGGTCGGGGATTTGAGACTACTATCAACTTTAATATTTTCGCCTCCTGACGATTGGAGACCGTCGGTGAATGCACCAAAAAGGTCGATCGCACTACCAGCCGCAGCAGCCACCCAATCTAGTTTTTCAGTCAAATCGTAGCGGGTATTAAATAAACCATTGGTATCGCCGACGGCACTTTGGCTGACCCGATTTAAGCGATCGAACTTACTGTCAAATAAGTCTAGTATTTCCGCTGAAACACCCGCAACATTTCCCGGAATCGGATTTTCTGGAAACCGTCCTGCTGTGTTAAACATAACCTATTTTTTTAGATACACCCGCCATCGGGAATTAATTTGAAAAAATTATACCCTCTTTTCCAAACACGTCAAGTACCTTAAGAAGTTTTTTATATTTTTTTACCCAAATTAAACCTGAAATTTGTCCCCTTTCTCAATCCTATCGTTGGCCGTTGCATCAATATTGTTCAAATGTCAAACAGATTGTTCAAATGTCAAACAGTCAATAGAAATTTATGCGAAAAACCGGATTTCTAGTTCCCCGCACACAGATCCTGATGTGGCATACTCCTAAAAAAGGGAAACGTGCTTTTATCCCTGGCTCTTGTCTATTTAAAATCTAAAACCGGGAAAGGTTTCGCCGCTTCCATCTGCGCCGCTAAAGCAATTAAAGTTGCTTCCGCCGCAGGCCGCCCGATAATTTGAATTCCCACGGGCAAACCGTTGTTATCTAAGATGGCAGGAAGTGCGATCGCAGGCAAACCGCTAGCATTAAACGGCGGACAAGGAGCTACCCAATTAATAATGCGCTGCAAAGTTTCTTCAAAACTCAAATCCGCCCACTCCCCAACCCGGATTGGCGAGTGCATATAAGTTGGCAAAACTAACACATCAAATTTTTCAAAGAATCCCACAATCCGCCGTGAAATCACCTGCATTTGATTCACCGCCCGCAAATATTCCCCAGCCGAAATAGTTCTTTCTAACAGCCAGCGATTCATCGGTTCCAAAGCAGGGCCTGGAATGCCACTTGCAGCCGCCCCCGACTGCCAAATTGCGATAAACGGTTCGATTAAACCCGTAAAATCCGGGCATCCAGGTTCGACATCATGACCCAAATCTGTCAATAATTTTACTGTTTCGAGTACCGCTTGCTGACAGATAGGCGCAGCCTCGCCCACAGGGGAAATAGTCGTAGAAAACGCAATTCGCAATTTGCCCTGCTGTTGACGGGAAGCCTCTAGAAAAGTCGGATTTGAATCTGGTAGCCAGTACGGATCGCCTGTGGTGTAGCCTGACATCACATCCAAAAGTGCGGCGGCGTCAGCTACAGTGCGCGCCAGTGGGCCGTTGGCCGAAATGCCGCTGAGGTAATCTCCGACAGGTGCCCAGGAAACTCGCCCCCGCGACGGTTTAATGCCCACTAAACCGCAGCAGGAAGCTGGGCCTCGAATCGAACCGCCACCGTCTGAACCTTGGGCGATCGCACACAAACCCGCTGCTACAGCCGCCGCTGAGCCACCGCTGGAACCTCCGGGTGTATAGTCTAAATTCCAGGGATTGCGGGCGGGTGGGAAACCTTCGGGTTCGGTGTAAGGCAATGAGCCAATTTGAGAGGTTGCTGTTTTCCCCAGAATGTTAAATCCTGCTGCTTTGATCCGCCATACTACTGACTCATCGTAGGCAGAGATGTTACCCAGCAAAGCCTGAGTGCCGTATGTACACGGAACGCCGGTAACTGGTGTCAAGTCTTTAATGGCGATCGGCACTCCGAAAAAAGGTGGCAATTCCTGTGGCTTGTTTAACCCAGCTAGTTTTTCGGTTTGAGATTTAGCTAGGGCGATCGCCCGCTCGGCCGTTACAGTAAAATAACTGCCCAGCTCAGGGTTTAATCGCTCAATGCGTTCCAAGTAGAGATTGACAATTTCTAAAGGCGACACTTCCAGGGTGCGGATCGACTCCGCCAACGAGAGAGCTGGAGTAAAAGCCCGATCGACAGAATTCATCCGTTTAAGTCCTTAATATTTGGATAAAGTATCAATTTATACTGCGTGGCTGCGGAAAACTCTTTTCCTTAACAAAAATTCTCCCAAAAAGTAGAAAATCCATATTTGCTCCTAGGGCCAGAGCGATCGCATCCTCCAATTGGCAGAATATTTCCTTAGTAGTGCAGCATTATGACCCCCTCTTAGGATAGACTTAGTACAACAGTTAAGCTTTTGTGCAAGACGCGCACAATGGCGATCGGCATTGTCCAACTTCCACAAATCATCTGTTCGAGTCAGCCTTCTCACCAACTTAAGGTAGCGCATATGACACAACAGCATCCGCCAGCTCCTCGCCCGCCCGTACCCGGAGCTCCCCCACCCCCAGGAATGCCCCGCCCTCCTGCTCCTGGGATGCCCCCCAGAGCAGCAGGAATGCCACCAGCACCGCCTCCCGCACCAGCACCAGCAGCGCCACCCGCACCAGCGCCGCAATCCTTCGCCACACCTAAAGGCCAGAGTTCTAGCAGCGGCGGATCTCCGACTTTGAAAGAGCTAGTCATGCGAGCCAAAGAAGAAGGAGTATCCGACCTTCACCTCGGAGTAAACGAAGTTCCCCGCTTCCGCACGCGGGGCGAGATTGCCGACATCGGCTATCCACCGACGGATTTAGATACGTTTTTTGGCTGGTTGCGCGAGTGCATGAGCGATGAAGAAATTGAAATTTTCCAAAAAACCCTAGACTTTGACGGCGCTTTCGACTTCGGGTTCGTCCGCATTCGGATCAGTTGCATGGACTCCTTGGCCGGCCCGGCGATGGTACTGCGACTAATTCCTGCCAAAATCTTGACAATGGAGGAATTGAAACTGCCGGAGGTATTTAGGAAAATATGTGGCTACCACAAAGGGCTGATTTTGGTGACAGGCCCGACAGGTTCGGGTAAGTCTACCACGTTGGCCGCGATGATCGACTACATCAATAAGAATAAAGCCTACAATATCATCACGATCGAAGACCCGGTAGAATTCGTACACGAAAGCAAAAAATCCTTGATTAAGCACCGGGAAGTCGGCAGGCACACCCTCAAGTTTATGAGCGCTCTCAAAGGCGCTCTGCGACAAGACCCGGATATGCTGCTAGTAGGAGAAATTCGGGACAGAGAGACGGTGGAAATCGCCCTCAAAGCCTCTCAAACCGGTCACTTAGTTGCAGGAACCCTGCACACGAACAGTGCGGTTAAGACCCTGAACCGGATTCTTGATATGTTCGGGGCGGAAGAACAGGATGCCATACGGGTTTCAATTTCCGAATCCCTAGTGGCGATTATTGCTCAACTGCTGTGCAAAACCACAGACGGAAAGCGGGCTGCTTTCCACGACGTTATGATCAATACCGACGTGGTTAAGGAATACATTCTGAAGGGCCAGAATGAGGAAATCAATCAAATCATGATCAAAGATACTTATGAAGGCATGACGACGATGAATAAGTCGCTCTACGGCCTTTATCAAGAAGGTCGGATTACTGAAGAACTTTGTGTAGAGAACTCGCCGTTCCCGAACGAAATGGCTCAGATGCTCCGAGGTCGAGTCTAAAGGTCGAGTGTTAACAGTTAGCAGTTAAAAGTTAACTGTTAACTGTTAACTTTTATTGGTGTACTGAATTGAAAGTCGATCGCCCTATTTTGCCAGAAATTTTCAAAGGCATTGCGCTGTTTACACCAGGGGGAGACTTAATCTATTGCATAGACCCCCGCAAGCAAACTCGGTGGCATTTGCAGTTGTGCGTAGCTCTACAGGAGATTCTCGGTTTGTCGGAACCGCCGCATTTTCTGATACCTTGCTACACAGCAACCGTTGACTCTTGGCTCGATCCAGGCGATAGGCAGGTGCGGCTTGCTGCCGAGGCTTACCCCCCCGTGCTCCGACATCAAACACTGCTGAACGCCATTTTTGGGACTGGCGACTTAGTGTGGCATCCCCGCAGCGAAGAAATGTGCGAACCGATGGCAATCGCTACTTATCACGAACAATTCCCCGAACTTTGGGAAAATCACGACTTAGTTGTACAGTATGCCAGCCCCGAAGCTCGATCGGACTGGAGCAGTTCGATAGTAACTCCCTTGGGCTTTCCGCAATCGCAGCAGACTCGGCTTCCCAAACCAACAGCACTCACCCCACCGCCACAAACTCAAGGGTACGTTTTGCGTCTGTTTGTTTCCGGCAGCAACCCCAGCACCGAACGCACCCTCGAAACTTTACATCAGTTCTTAGAGAAATGCCTCGATCGTCCCTACACTTTAAAAGTAATTGATGTTTTGAAACATCCAGACCAAGCTGAGGCAGATCAGATTTCAGCAACTCCTACTTTGATTAAAATCTGGCCGAAACCCGTGCGACGAATTGTCGGCGAATTGAACGATAATGAAAAAATAGTGCGGCTGCTGAGCTATGCGGAATTTTAGATTTGGGCGAGGATTTTTGCGATTATTTAATACGGGCGATCGCGCAATACAGTTCAGTTAACACTGTTAATTCCCCGGAGATCCCCCTCGCATCCCCCTGATTGTTGGGGGACGCAAGAGCAACTTCTTGTCCCCCCCTTCGTAGGGGCGGTGCCAAGAGTGCCCGCCCTCTTGGCTTGGCTAGGGGGGATCAGTCTTATCTGAACCGTATTGGGCGATCGCGGGTTAACTCACCATTGAATTAACAGCATAAGACTTATGCACGATTGTTTAGAAACCGGGTTTTTTTACGAAAAGACCTGTTGTAGGCCGCAGATTCGGTGAAAAACCCGGTTTCTCCGTCGCCATGCGACTGGGGCAGTCCTGGACGCACGAGACCAAAAAAACCCGGTTTCTCTTTGTGGCGATCGAGCGTATATGACCAAATTACCTGAAGAAACCTGGTTTTTGCGTCCATGACTGTTAGGTTAACTTACTTGGCTTGAAAATTGTGGTAAGGTGCGCCGAAGAGCACCCTACTTTACCACAATATTTCTGGCAATCACGAGAATTGAGAACCGTGCCTGAAGTAAAAAAGGTCGATCGACTTAATCAGGAAGACAAACATCCGGGGCGCACAAACTGGGGAAATCCAAAGTTGTGACTTCCAGCGTATCCAACTCAACTCTTCGGATTACATGATTGTTCGTATCAGCAACAAACAAATGAGGCCCGATCGCACTCAACCCTGAAGGTTCAAAAAATCGAGCCTTGAGACCTTTAGCATCAACCAAACCTGCTGTACCATCTCCAATCATTGTTCTGCACGTACCGCCCCGGTGGTCGATCCGCTTAATTTTGTGATTGTAAGTATCAGCAACCCAGAGGTAATTTTGAGCGTATTCAACACCTAAACAGTGCTGTAACCTTACCTCCTCAGCGCGACCATCTTTATCCCCAAAACCAAACAATTCACCGCTACCGCAGACTGTACGCACCTTCGGGTCTTCATCAATACCCACAGCGCGAATCGAACTAATTTCGCTGTCAGCAACAAACAACTCCGATCGATCGGTAGACAACCCGCTGGGCTGAGAAAAAGCAGATTCTGCAAGACTTCCGTCAACACAGGATTCTCGGCCAATACCTGCATAAGTGCCGATCGTGCCAGTGTCTAACTGCATTTCCCAAATTTGATGGGAACCCGCCATTGCAATAAAAAGTCTATTTCCAACTCTTTCTAAATCCCAAGGCGAATTCAATTGCGTTTCTAAACCCTTGCCGCTGCGGGGGGAAATTTCGTGACTTTGTTCGCCGGTACCAGCAACAGTTTCTACCCGTTGAGTCGTAAAATCAATCTTTCTGAGAGCATGATTTTCCGTATCAGCAACATATAGAATTTGACTTTCTGCATCAAAAGCCATACCTTGAGGTGCATAAAACTCAGCCTCTTCAAAGTTCCCATCAGTTAAACCCGGTTTACCGCTACCGATAACGTGCAGCACCTCACCTTCGAGGGTGCTGACAACAATCCTATTGTGGCCGGAATCGGCAATAAATAAGCAAGAACCCACTAAGTTTTGGATGACTGAATTAGCAGGCCCCGGCAATACAGTTTCATCTACAGATTCATTTTCCTGACTCATTTCGCCCAAAAGCGCGCCCTGTTGGTGAAGCTGTTTTGCCTCCGTTGCAGCGATCGCAAATGCCAGCACTTTACCGGGAAAAGCCAGCGGTGTTGATACAGGTTTGCGCTGTTTTTCTAAGGTAAAACGCAGTTGTTTAAAGTTGAGTGCATTTTTATCTTTGTATTCAGCAATTAACTTGCCAACTAACTCGTCAAGTGCTTCTCTATTGCCTTCGCCCGAAACAAAGCCAACGACATAACTTTCAGGATCGATCACCATTAAAGTCGGCCAAGCGCGAACCGCGTAGCTTTGCCAAACTTTCATGCCGCTGTCAACGATTACAGGATGTTCGATATCGTAGCGGAGGATAGCTTGGCGGATGTTTTCTACTTCTTTTTCGTTTTCAAATTTAGCCGAGTGAACGCCGATAACCGTGAGGGAATCTTTATATTTTTGTTCGAGGTATTTTAAGTCGGGCAGGACGTGCAAGCAGTTGATGCAGCAGTACGTCCAGAAGTCGAGAAGGACGACGCGCCCTTTTAAGGATTCAATGGATAAAGGTTTTTCGGTGTTTAACCAGGGGTAGTTTCCGGGGAATTCTGGTGCTCTGACGCGAGGCATGGCATCTCCTGGGTAGGATGTGAATAATTTTTTTACTTCTTTAATTTAGCGGGAAGTTTCGCGGCATGGGGAAAAAGGGAGGTTAAGGAAACCGCCGAGGGTGCAGAAGGCGCTGAGAAGGAGAAGGGAGGGAAGATGCCCAACCGTCGTTATTGCGTATAAATACTTAAGGAATCCATCGTTTAGACAAATCCAGGAATCTTAGCCAAGATACTTGACATCTTGGGCTGGCAGGTTTAATCTATTTCTAGGAACCTTAGCCAAGATTTTTAGGAAGTGGTCAATGTCAAAGATCATCTACGATCTCATCCAGCGCTTTGAGGTAGAAAATGGAGTCCCTCGCCTGATTTCAACCAAAATTGAGGTCATTGAAGGCGGAGAGGATTTGATATCGCTAGCTACCCGTTTGCTGAAGCAACTTGGTTTCTACGAAAAGTTTGAGGAGAAACGAACATCTCAATATGTAGGATACAGACTTAAGAATCCTGGAAAAGGAGATAAACGTTATCAACTTATTTTAGGTCAGCGGAAAGAGGGTTTATGTATTTCTATTCCTGAAGAAGTTTTAGAACCATATCTTTTGCAACTGAAGTCTCACACATATATCGAAGAGGAACTAACCGTAGGTTACATTCTAAAAGGAATTTTTTGGGTATTACCAAGCAAGAAAAGTTTATTTTTAGAGTCACTTCACCCTAACTATTGGTCTCTTTTCGAGGAAGGTGAAATAGTAGGCGATTTTTATTTGAATAAGTTAATAGATGAAGATGGATATGGATATGGAACTGTGTTACCCAGCAGAATTTTAGATGAATTTAACCCCAATACTTTGAGCGACCCCGAGAGCTATCTGGTTCTCAGTCAAGATAAACTTTTTCCTTACACATTCCAAGTATGTATTAGTTATAGTTCTATTTTAGAAGAGTTTTTGGGTTATTTTGTAAAAATTATATTAGATTATGAAGCGGCTGTAGTTAGCAGCAAAACACAGCGAAATTAGTCGGACTTTGGAAACTAACTTTTAGGATTTTGATGAAGCAGATGAGGAACCTGGGGTTTCTCATAGAACTACAAATCATTAACTTGATACTGGAGCAAAACTAATGTCTGTAAAAGCCAAAAGACTTGTCAACTCTTACGAAGAAAGAATGCTTGAGTTTCTTCATACCTGTGTAGACAACAACTATAAAATCCATACACAGGTTAGCTTGTCCCAAATTTGCGAACAAGTCAGCAACCTTGACTGGGAACTCAAAAAGTTTTTATTTAGCCCCAGTGCTGTGGATGCTCTAATCACAGACTTGAACTACAATCCTTGCCTAGTAGTAGAGTTTCAGTCTCAATACCACGATAGCCCAGAAGCGAGAGAGCGCGATCGCAAAAAAGCCACTTTACTTGAGTTTGCCAAAGTTCCCTTAATTTACTCGCGGGTAAAAGACTGTGGTTTGTTATATCTCTCCTCTCAAGATGAAGAAGTAGTTTACAATTTATACACAGGACAAAGCAGGGAAAATGCCCAAGCGCTAATCAGGCAATATTGCCAGGAATCAGTCGCGCCTCAACTTCAGCTTATAGCTTGGTAACAGAGCTTATTCGACTCTTGATTCTTCCCAAATCTACCGGGCGATTAGAAATCGTGGCTACACAGACAAAACCCGCCTGCGCGGGTTGAGAAGAAGAGCAATCGTAGATTAGGTTGAGGAACCAACCCTCTGTTTCACTCCGCCCAAGTTTCTTGTTTGTAGCAAGACTTTTTTAAATTGGCACGATTCAGTCCGCGCAGGCGGACTTTGTTTGTGTAGGCGCGGAGTCAAAACCGTTGTTGCTTTTATAAATTACATAACCAACGAGAAATAGATGCAACTTGATTCTCCTGATTCAGATTTGCAGCATTACTGAGAGTCCCGTTTTCCAGTTGATGCCAGATTTCACCCGCCATCCTTCTTGCAACTGCCGAACCCACAAAGAAAGTCAGAGGTGAGTGTCCAACTGTGAAAAATGCTTCACGTATGCGATTTAGGGCCGCTTGTGCCGTTTTCCAATGCTCATCTGCACCCGCAGGATCGATTCCACCTTTAAGTTCGCCTAATGCAATAACATAGGGTGCCACGATAGATGGCTCAATTGCGCTGGATTTATTAGCTACCAACTCCGTCGGGGCAAGATTAAATAAACACAAATCCACATTGCTCCTGACGAGTGGAACAGTTAGGTTATAAATCAATGTGCGATTACCTAGCTCGCTCTCCCAACTTATCCCACGTAAAGACAACTCAATTTCTGTGTCATCATTTGTCATGGCTATCCACTTTTTTGTCTTTGAGTCTTGCCAATAATATCTCTTACTAGCAATTGTGAGAGTCGAGAGGATAGCACGAGTTAGTTTTCTTTGTGCCAATACTCCGCCAACATTACGCATTGAGCCACCAAGCGTGTCACCACGAGTCAGTAGAAATCTAAACACTAATTCCTCCACAAAATTTGTGCCTGCTGGCTCAAGAAAATTCCTGATTAGACCATTGATAGCTTCACTCTTATCCTTTGGCATCAAATGAGCAAGAGACTTGTCAGATAATCCTGCTGCCGTCAACAATCCCATTTCAATGCCCTTAACATTTAACAAATCAGCAGGACTCGCAGCTTGACCCGCCGCTTCTTGAAGTGCTCTTGCTTGGGCGAGGTAAGGGGTAGCGCGTCGATTTTTTTCAAGGGCAAGTGCCACAAAACCCGCACGAGTGTCTTCATAGGTTGTGACAAGATCGTCACTGGATTGAAGGTGGTTGCGATAAGCACACATAGGTATCCAGTTATTGTTTTTTCCATACATAAACGCACTTCCTCAAAGGAGCGCGTCCATAGTTTCCCATCTGTTGACTACTATTCCCCTTATCACCTGGTAAAACGAGAATATTTTCCGTAATAAAGCCGACTTTTTCAGCGAAATCAGAAAGAATCATGTCCACTGAAATACTTATACCTGCGTAGCGCACATTGTCATTAACCATAAACAAAAATGCCCCGGGTTTAAGGATACGAAAGCTTTCTTGTATTACGCAAGCCATTTCATAGAAATATCCTCTTACCATTCTTGGTATACCATTGTTGTTCAATATACCCTGTGACTTTTGGGTGTCCAAATATCTTAAGATAGCCTGCAAGAGAGTTTGCGAATTAGCAATACTTAAAGCTACTTCCCAATCCTGATTAATAGCCAATAAATCTTTGGGGTGATTCTCAACCGTACAACTTAGCATTTCCTGACGCAGATTAATTAATTCCTTTTCACAAATTCCTAGTAAAGCTAGCTCTAGTGCATAGGTGCGAGTATAGTCATATCGATTGCAGTAGGGTGGAGATGTGATGATTGCATCGTAGGTAGAGTCCGGCAAATCGGGCATTATCTTCAGACAAGAACCTTGATGCAAATTAATTTTGCCTTGTTGATTATTCTGAGTTTGAAAAAGCTCAAGTTGTTGTGTAGGAGGTTCTAAATCGTTAACAAGTTCATTAAATTTTTTGGTAATAGCTTGACTGAACTCCAGAACCTCACCTTTATTGAAGGACTTCTTTGACGTGCCATGACCCGAACGGTAATCCCAACGAAGATACTGTCCATCTTTGCGTGTATAGCTTACGGATTCTAAAACACACAGTAAAGTCAAGACTAAAACTGATTGAACCTTGGTATTTTCTTGATAACAAGCTCCAAGATATTGCTCAATTTCTATTTTAGTTTCTTCGGAGTAAGCCCCTTTAGTGATTCTCAATTCTGGCAGAGTGACTGGGTTTTGAAATTGTTTCCATATTTGCAAATTAAACCATGTCTTTAGCCGCTGAAAATCATCAATAGTGAAGGCCGTGTCTAAAATAATTTTGGTATTAATTATATGTTGACCAATAGGTAATAATTCAATCCCCTCACCATCTATTCCCAAGTCGCTAGCAGCAAATAAAGCAGTTCCACTACCTGTAAAAGGATCTAAAATCTTGCCTTGAATGACTTGATATTTTTGGAATAAGAACTCTACCAGAGAAGCGGAGAAAGCTTCCTTATACTTGTACCACCTATAAATGGGTCTAGTTTTGTTAGCCTGAAAACTAACCAAAAGTCGGGTAAGCGAGGGCTGGACTACAAACTTGTCTTGAAAGCGATCGTGTAATTGCCTGTCAAGGTTATCAATCTCTTCCAGAAAGTCATTTTCCACTTCAGGGGCTATGTTGGAGATGCTTGATATATTTACCATGACTACAAATTATTAAATAACTAACTGTCGCTCGTAGTATACCAGTATCTCCAATCAAAAAACGGGCAGATGTCGCTACCCTGTAAATTCTCTCTGACGAACCAAAGAATTAACCGCTTCAGAAATTCTCCCCTCTGGCTGAACCCCAATTTTCTCCTTGGTTTTCCCGGCTGTTATTTTCCAAAATAACCAATACACCGTTAATTTTATTCTGCTCGATCGCACTTGCGATCGAGTTAACCCAGAGATTGATATTCTGCGGTTCTCCTTGCAAAGGCAATAGGATGCGATCGGGGTAATATTGCTCTCTATCTCGATCGCCTTCCGGTGACAAAGCACCATTTAACCATTGACTAAAATTCTCATTCTCGATTTGAATTAAATCACCCAAAAATACACCCTCTAAGACTTCTCCCTCGCTAGCACCTAGCAATTGTTTCGCTCGATCGTTAGCGGTAATAACCTTACCTTTTTTATCTGTGGAGATGACGCCATTAGGGAGCGATCGCACTATATCTTTATGTCTGTTTTCTTCTTGTTTGACCTTGGAAAACAGGATAGCGTTTTGCAGGGCGACTCCTGCTTGGATGTTAAACGCTTTCATAAATTCCAGGTCGTTGCGATTGAAACTCGCTTTCCACCGTTCGGGGACCTGCGGCCAATCTTCCGGGGTGTAGGGGGGGTATTCTCCTTTTCGTTTTTTATTAACTAATAGGGTGACGCCAATCAATTTGTGGTCTGAGTTAAATACTGGCATACACAGCATACTGCAAGTACGGTAGCCAGTTTTTTTGTCGATTTCTTTACATATGGCGGCGCGGGGGTCGTCGTACACATCAAAGGGGATCAGCAGGGGCTCCCCCGATTGAGCCACCATACCTGCGAAACCGACGGTTCTGGGTATGCGAATTTCTTGAAGTTTGCCGCCGATCGGGATTTTCGTCCACAGTTCGTCTTTATCTTCGTCGATCAGCCACAAGATACTGCGATCGGCTTGCATCAGTTCTTGGGCCCGATCCATCACCCGCTTCAAGGTATCATCTAAGTCTAGACTGCTCTGAGAAAGAGCGTTGACAGCGTTCATCAGCGCTGTCGCGGCCCGTTGTCTTTGACTGGCGGCGTAGAAAGATTTGGACGACTCTACAACTAAGCGAATGGACGAGGCAAATTCTCTAAAAACTTGTTCGTCTGCTTGAGTAAACCCTACATTGTCAATCTGTTCGCCTAAAGTAACATAATCTTTGTGGTTGGGCTTGAGTTTATTAATCAGTTGCACTACTGCCATTAACTCGCCTGTTTCTTCGTCGAGCAGGGGCATCGCCAGCATTGTATAAGTACGATATCCTGTTCTTTCGTCAACTTTTTTGGCGTTTACAGAACGTGGGTCATCATAGAAATCATAGGGAATATTTACAACTTTTTTCTCCGTGGCTACTTCTCCCGCAATGCCCAGATTAGCGGGAAATCTGACTTCTAAATTTTGACCATTTTCATCTTTGGCTACAATTGCCCAGAGTTCATTCGGGTCTTTATCGAATATAAAAATGGTCGTTCTATCTGCATTTAACAATTCCCCGGTTTTTAGAGTAATGTCTTGGATCATTTCATGCAAGACTAGCTCAAGGCCTACACCGTCAATTATACAATCTATCAATGATATAATTCGATTGAGAGTTTGACGCTCTCGATGTCCCTTGCAACAAACATCTCGAATCATATCTCCAAAATCATCAGGGTTCAGAGGTTTTAAAATATCGCTCAAACTCATACAATAACTCCTATGATAATTTTCATCAGGCACTGTCTAGAGATAACTATCAGCAGAAAGAGTTGAAAGAGGTATATCTGCGGTGAAAGCTACCTCTCCCATTTGAACAAAATTCAACAACAACCGCCGCCGTTATAATGCCACGTCGAATCAGTAATTAACACCTTATCGGGCATTAATCCCCCCAACTTCCCAGCAGTTTTATCGCAGACAGCCGCCGGAACTCCCCGCTGCAAAACGTGACCCGCCCCGTCATCAAACAGATCTTCAGACCCCGTATAAATCGCCGTCTTGCCAGTGAAAATGCAAGCTCCGTCATCCGGTACATCCACTTTGAAAGACACCGAATCCAGGCTTTCTAACAGCAAATCCGCATCCAATTGATAATTGTGTTTGTCCAGCAATCGGTAAGGACGGCGCGCCCGCACTTCGACTTGCCCAAAACCAACGTCTACAAGGTGTTGAACGTATTCTTCGTATGTCAAAGCACCGGACAAACACAAGGCCCGCAAGCGCTGGTCTTCCTTCAAATGCTGGGGAATGGGGCGAGTTGCGATCGGATCGCTCATCAACAATCTGCCACCCGGTTTTAACACCCGATAAGTCTCTTTTAATGCTTTAGCTAAATCCGCTGGTTCAAAGATATTAAACAAGCAGTTTTGGGCGACAACATCTACAGAAGCATCCGGCACTGGCAAGGCAAAAGCATCGCCTTCACAAATTTCTACAAAACTCGGATCAAACCAATCATTTTCGTGGGCGGCTAGTTGCAAGTTTCGTGCAGCCGCATCTCGCATGGCTGGAACCGGATCGACGGCAATAACCGCTCCTTTGTGTCTAGAAAAATAGGCAAATTGTAGTGCTTCCAAGCCGCCGCCTACACCTACATAAAGCACGAAGGGATTGCCGACGAGTTCGGCGGCGTGAACGGTTGTGCCGCAGCCGTAATTCATTTCTTGCATTTGTTGGGGAATTTTTAATCCTGGCAATTGCAAGGGACTGCTTTGGACGCAGCAAAGTCCGATTTGGGGTGTTTCGGCAACATCGCTGTAGAATTTGGCGGCTGTTTCGAGGTAGGTCATTTTTTAGTGTCCTAATTTTTGATTTTTGACCGCAGATGGAGCGCGGGCGGGACGCCCATGCCACGAAGCCCAGAAAGATTTTGTTAGGTGGCAAATTCGACTGGATCACGGGCGGGACGCCCATGCCACGAAGCCCAGAAAGATTTTGTTAGGTGGCAAATTCTACTGGAGCACGGGCGGGACGCCCATGCCACGAATCCCAGGAAGATTTTGTTAGGTGGCAAATTCGACTGGAACACGGGCGAGACGCCCATGCCACGAAGCCCAGGAAGATTTTGTTACGTGGCAAATTCGACTTTTTGTTCGGATTTTGGCTGATTTTCTGGTTCGGAAACAGTTGTTTTGGGAGGGGCTAATTCGGTGGTTGGCTGGCTAGGAGTTTCAGCGGCAACTGGTGGCGTTGGCGGTACAAGATTGGGAGATTGTTCTGGTATCGCGGGAGCGACTACTTGTGGTACTGGAGCTTTTCCTGTTATTTCTGGCAGGGTTGGTGGCTGTGAAGGATTAGCAGGTTGGGGTTCTTGATGCAAGAAGTTGCGGAACCGATTGTAGTATCCTTTATATTCCTGTTTTTTTGTTTGGGGAGATGCTGTTGGGGTCGGTTCTATTATTTTAACTGGTGCAACAACTTTCGGGGTTTCTAACTGTGGAGTTGCTGTCGGTGTCGGTTCTATTACTTGAACTGGTGCAACAACTTTCGGCGCTTCGAGTTGGGGGGTTGCTGTCGGCGTCGGTTGTATTACTTGAATTGGTTCTACAATTTTCGGCGCTTCGAGTTGGGGGGTTGCTGTCGGTGTCGGTTCTATTACTTGAATGGGAGCAATTTCGGGAGCGACTGTTGGCTGTAAGCTTGGTTGGGTAACAGGGGTTTCTGGAACCGCTGGTGAGGGTTGGACAACTGGTGTTTTTTCTAATGCAGGTGTCGGTGTCGGTTCGGGGGTTGGGGTTGGTGTGGGTGCGGGGGCTTGGTAGGTGCGATCGACTATACTGCGACTTTCTGCTGCTGTTAGTTCGCCCCGTACTAATTTTGAAACAGGATCTTGGCCAAGCGGCTGGAAATTTATCAGTCTGACTGTATTATTAAAGGCGTTTTTGACGATATTTCCCCGCTCGTCAATTAATTCTAGCTGTACCCAGTTTTTGCCTGGTTTGAATCCTTTAAGATATATAGGTTGCCACTGGTCGATCGCAAAGCTTTCGCCGTTGACTGTGCCTCGAATTTTCCAATCGAGTATTTCATCTTGGGAATTTTCTTGCGCCACTTCGTGCGGGGGGGCATTTGTCAAGTAAAAGTCGAGCAGGATGGGCTCTGCCCCGTAGCTGCCTTGGGGGCTGTTGTACGTTAATAGGGGCAATGTTCGATCGGGATTGTTGTCGTCTGTTTTGGTAAAAATGTGAAAGGTGGTTTGAGCCACGGCACCTTCGTTTTTAAAGCTTTCTTCCCAAGGGCGGGCGGCGAACACCTGCAGGGTATGGGTTCCGGGCTCTAAGTCGGAGAGCGTTAAAGGTTGGTTGATGTCGTAAACTGCTGCATAAGGTTGGTTGTCTAATAAAACTTGCAGATGGGGGCCCAAACCCAAGTTTGCATCTTTGAAAATGGGCAAGTCCTTTACTTGGAACTCAACAGACACATTTATATCCTGAAGCACTTCGTCAGGTTTTGGATTCAAAATACTAATTTGAGGCTGGTAGATTTCTAGAGCCTGACGCAGTTGTTGAATGGCTTCTGGGGGAGAAACCTCTGAGATTCTGTTTACTGGGGCTGTAGCTGAGCCGCTCTTGTTCCCTGGTTTGGGCAATTCGGGATTGCCCGCGCCACAACTTGCTAAACCCAACATTAATACTGCTACTGCCAACAATGCCAGCAGCCTGCCCGCAACCGTTCTGTGCCAATTGATCCCAATCACGCAACCATACTCCTAGAAGCCTTCTCATAGGGAACTATAGCCCAAAAATGAATTTAGTATTGGGGAATTGCCGGCTTTGGAATTCCAAAGCCGCGTAGGAGCCCGGATTGAGGCAGCAGCGGGCAACCCATCCTCTCCCACTCTTAATTGCCGCAGCCTTTTTGCCAAACATATATCTACAAATGAGTATTCCTAAATTACCTTATCTTTGAGTTTTGTAAAGTTAATGGCAGTACCCCTTGACTTTTTTGAGGGACTGTGGGATTTAAAGGCGTTATTACATCAAGAATTGAGCCTTTTTTAAGTATTGTTAACAAGCGATTAATACTTCTCTAGCAAGCTTATAATTCATAAAACTCCCTCAAAAGGAGCAGGCGTATCAAGTCTGAATCAAGGACGCGATCGGCGGCTCCAGATAGCGAGAAGAGTTGGCAGTACCCAGGCACATTGTTAGCGACACTGGGAAACTGGCTTCTTCACAGAAGCAAAATGCTTGGGGAGACGATGCACCTGCGTCTAGCTCTGCAAAGAGTAAAGTGCCGTGTAGTGTCGGCTTTTTCGAGAATCCCCCGCCTAATCAAGCGTGGGGAGTGTCCGGTACAGTGTTCAGTTCTCGTTCCTTGTCTTACCGAGAGGAGAGTCTTCATGACCATTAGTCCTCCAGAGCGAGAGGTAAAAGCTAGGGTAGTAGTCGATAAGAATCCGGTTCCAACTTCTTTCGAGAAGTGGTCAAAACCCGGTCATTTTGATCGCACTCTAGCTAAGGGGCCAAAAACCACCACTTGGATTTGGAACCTCCACGCTAACGCTCACGACTTTGACAGTCATACAAGTGACTTAGAAGACGTTTCGCGCAAAATCTTTAGCGCTCACTTCGGCCACTTGGCAGTAATCTTCGTATGGTTGAGTGGCGCATATTTCCACGGCGCTAAATTTTCCAATTACGAAGCTTGGCTGACAAATCCTACAGCCATCAAGCCCAGCGCTCAAGTGGTCTGGCCGATTTTTGGTCAAGAAATTTTAAATGCAGATGTAGGCGGCGGCTTTCACGGGATTCAGATCACCTCTGGTCTATTCCAACTGTGGCGCGCCAACGGCATCACTAACTCATACCAGCTATATTGCACTGCGATCGGCGCCCTGGTAATGGCAGCTTTGATGCTGTTTGCCGGTTGGTTCCACTATCACGTCCGCGCTCCGAAACTGGAATGGTTCCAGAACGTGGAATCGATGATGAACCACCACTTGGCAGTTTTGTTAGGCTGCGGGTGCTTGGGCTTCGCAGGACAACAAATTCACGTGGCTCTGCCGATCAATGCTTGCATGGACGCGATCGATGCAGGTGCACCGCTGACAGTCGGCGGTAAGCTGATCAAAACAGTTGCCGACATCCCCCTGCCGCACGAGTGGATTTTGACACCGGGCTTGATGGCTGACATCTACCCGAGTTTCGCTAAAGGTTTAACCCCCTTCTTCACCCTCAACTGGGGCGCATACACAGACTTCCTGACCTTCAAAGGCGGTCTGAACCCCACCACAGGCGGTTTGTGGCTGACTGATACAGCACACCACCACTTGGCTTTGGCAGTGCTGTTCATCGTGGCTGGTCATATGTACCGCACGAACTGGGGCATCGGCCACAGCATGAAAGAAATCCTAGAGAACCACAAAGGCCCCTTCACTGGTGAAGGTCACAAAGGTCTCTACGAAATCCTGACTACTTCTTGGCACGCGCAACTGGCGATTAACTTGGCACTGATGGGCTCTCTGAGCATCATCGTCGCCCACCACATGTACGCGATGCCTCCGTATCCGTACATCGCGACCGACTACCCGACTCAGCTATCCCTGTTCACCCACCACATGTGGATTGGCGGATTCCTGATTGTTGGAGCAGCCGCTCACGGAGCAATCTTCATGGTTCGGGATTACGATCCCGCTGGAAATGTCAACAACTTGTTGGATCGCGTGATCCGTCATAGAGATGCGATCATTTCCCACCTGAACTGGGTTTGTATATTCTTGGGCTTCCACAGCTTCGGTTTGTACGTTCACAACGACACGATGCGCGCTTTCGGTCGTCCTCAAGATTTGTTCTCGGATACCGGGATTCAGTTGCGTCCGATATTTGCCCAGTGGGTGCAAAACATCCACGCTTTGGCTCCGGGCACAACAGCGCCTAATGCTACCGAAATCGTCAGCCACGCTTTTGGCGGCGGTGCAGTAGTAGTCGCCGGCAAAGTAGCGATGATGCCGATCGAGTTGGGTACGGCGGATTTCATGATCCACCACATCCACGCTTTCACCATTCACGTTACAGTCCTGATTCTCTTGAAGGGCGTGTTGTTTGCACGCAGTTCTCGCTTGGTTCCTGACAAAGGCAACTTGGGCTTCCGGTTCCCTTGCGACGGCCCAGGCCGTGGCGGCACCTGCCAAGTTTCTGGTTGGGATCACGTGTTCCTAGGCTTGTTCTGGATGTACAACTGCATCTCGATCGTGATTTTCCACTTTAGCTGGAAAATGCAGTCGGACGTGTGGGGAACAGTATCGTCAGACGGCACAATTTCTCACATTACCGGCGGCAACTTCGCACAAAGTTCGATCACGATTAACGGCTGGCTGCGGGACTTCCTGTGGGCGCAAGCTTCTCAGGTGATTCAGTCCTACGGTTCGGCACTGTCGGCCTACGGTCTGATGTTCCTAGCTGGACACTTCGTCTTCGCCTTCAGCTTGATGTTCCTGTTCAGCGGCCGCGGCTACTGGCAAGAACTGATTGAGTCGATTGTTTGGGCTCACAACAAGCTCAAGGTAGCTCCGTCGATTCAGCCTCGCGCTCTGAGCATTATTCAGGGTCGGGCTGTGGGTGTAGCTCACTACCTCCTAGGAGGAATTGTCACTACGTGGGCATTTTTCCTAGCGCGAATCATTTCGGTAGGGTAAACTACCCCTAGGTTTTGGATTCTCGATTTGGGAGGAATCTCAAATCGAGAATCCAAACTCCGAACCGAATCCCTTCAATTTTGTTCAGGATTCAGGATTAATCAAGGCTTATGGCAACGAAATTTCCAAAATTTAGCCAAGACCTTGCCCAAGACCCGACCACACGGCGGATCTGGTACGGGATTGCCACAGCACACGACTTTGAAAGCCACGATGGCATGACCGAAGAAAATCTTTACCAAAAGATTTTTGCTTCTCACTTCGGCCACGTAGCAATCATTTTCTTGTGGACATCGGGCAGCCTGTTCCACGTAGCATGGCAAGGTAACTTTGAACAGTGGATTAAAGACCCTCTAAACGTCCGCCCGATCGCTCACGCGATTTGGGACCCGCAATTCGGCGCTCCTGCAGTAGAAGCTTTCACTCAAGGGGGCGCTTCTAACCCGGTGGATATCTCTTACTCCGGTGTCTACCATTGGTGGTTCACCCAAGGGATTCGGACAAACGCCGACCTGTATCAAGGAGCTATCTTCTTGCTACTACTGGCGGCTGTATTCCTGTTCGCAGGTTGGTTGCACCTCCAGCCCAAGTACCGCCCCAGCTTGTCTTGGTTCAAAAATGCTGAATCTCGCCTCAACCACCACTTGGCTGGTTTGTTCGGTGTCAGCTCTTTGGCTTGGACTGGTCACATGGTTCACGTTGCTATCCCCGAATCTCGCGGACAGCACGTAGGTTGGGACAACTTCCTGTCTACCCCGCCTCACCCGGCCGGTTTGGCTCCGTTCTTCAGTGGTAACTGGGGCGTATACGCCGAGAATCCAGATGCAGCGAACCATGTCTTCGGTACTTCCGAAGGCGCGGGAACCGCAATTCTGACTTTCTTGGGTGGCTTCCACCCTCAAACAGAATCCCTGTGGCTGACAGACATCGCTCACCACCACTTGGCGATCGCAGTTCTGTTTATCGTTGCCGGTCATATGTACCGGACTAACTTCGGTATCGGTCACAGCATCAAAGAGATGTTGGATTCTAAGGCTGGTTTGGTCGGCGGCAAGAGTGAAGGACAGTTCAACTTGCCTCACCAAGGCTTGTATGAAACCTACAACAACTCCCTGCACTTCCAACTGGCATTTCACCTCGCTGCTTTGGGCGTAATTACCTCCCTGGTAGCACAGCATATGTACGCGATGCCTCCCTACGCTTTCATAGGTAAGGACTTCACGACTCAGGCTGCGCTTTACACCCACCACCAGTACATTGCTGGATTCATCATGGTCGGCGCTTTCGCCCACGGAGCTATCTTCTTGGTGCGGGACTACGATCCTGAAGCAAACAAAGGCAACGTGCTCGATCGCGTGTTGCAGCACAAAGAAGCGATTATCTCTCACTTGAGCTGGGTGTCGCTGTTCTTGGGCTTCCACACTCTCGGCTTGTACGTTCACAATGACGTTGTAGTCGCTTTCGGAACTCCTGAAAAGCAAATCTTGATTGAACCAGTGTTCGCACAGTTCATCCAAGCTGCTCACGGAAAAGCTCTCTACGGCATGGACGTGCTGTTGTCTAACCCTGACAGCATTGCTTCTACCGCTTGGCCCAACTACGGCAACGTATGGCTCCCAGGCTGGTTGGACGGGATTAACAGCGGTACTAATTCTCTGTTCTTGGCGATCGGACCTGGCGATTTCTTGGTTCACCACGCGATCGCACTAGGCTTGCACACCACCACCTTGATCTTGGTCAAGGGCGCTCTGGATGCACGCGGTTCTAAGCTGATGCCGGACAAAAAAGACTTCGGTTATGCTTTCCCTTGCGACGGCCCCGGCCGTGGCGGTACTTGCGACATCTCTGCTTGGGACGCCATGTACCTGTCTGTATTCTGGATGTTGAATACCCTAGCTTGGGTAACGTTCTACTGGCACTGGAAGCACCTGGGCATCTGGCAAGGTAATGTGGCTCAGTTCAATGAGTCTTCTACCTACCTGATGGGCTGGTTCCGCGATTACCTCTGGCTGTATTCTTCTCAGTTGATCAACGGTTACAACCCGTATGGTACTAACAACTTGTCAGTCTGGGCTTGGATGTTCTTATTCGGACACCTTGTTTGGGCAACTGGTTTCATGTTCCTGATCTCTTGGAGAGGTTACTGGCAAGAGTTGATCGAGACTTTGGTTTGGGCTCACGAGCGCACTCCTTTGGCTAACTTGGTTCGCTGGAAAGACAAGCCTGTTGCTTTGTCGATCGTCCAAGGTCGTTTGGTTGGCTTAGTTCACTTTACTGTGGGCAACGTCCTCACTTACGCGGCCTTTGTAATTGCCTCGACAGCCGGGAAATTCGGGTAACTCTGAACTCTGGTTTTGTAGGTAATTAAATCAAATCCCCTGCCTTCTGGCGGGGGATTTTTTTGTATATTTCTGTAAGGAATTACCGCATAGGAAACAGTGGTATAAAGAAGAGAACGCATCATATATTCATGTTCCTATTATCGTGTCTCAATTATTCAACCGCATCCCTGGACGAACCTATTTATTACTAGCAATCCTCATTTTTGCTGCCTCTAACTCTGTCATTCGCAAACTGACCGATTTAGGAGCGCAGAACCTGATCGACGGCAGAAATTTGATTTCACTTTGTAATGTTTTATTTGTAGGGAATCTCTGCGCGTTAGCAGTTTTATTCCTGGTTTATCGCCAGCAATGTACGGTGCAAAATTTCCGCTCGATTCCCAGTAAAACATGGTGGGGGTTGATCGCAATTTCTTTGCTATCTGGGGCATTGGCTCCAGCCTTAACTTTTATGGCGTTGGATTTAACCGCTGTCAATAATGTGGTACTGATTGGACGCATCGAGCCGCCTCTGATTTTAGCGCTGTCCATTCTAATTTTGGGCGATCGCGTCAATCTTTGGGTGATTGCCGGGGCGATGGTTTCGTTTGTCGGTGTTGCACTGACTATTGTATTGCAAGCACCGACTACCGATATGATGGGCATGGGCGGATTGACGATCGGCAGAGGCGAATTGATGGCAGCATCCGGGGCGATCGCGTTAGCCATTTCGACGATTATTAGTAAAGTCACGCTCAAACAAATTCCGTTAGGATTGTTCTCTATTATCCGAACAACACTGGGAACAGTTGTTTTCTTTATTGTCGTTTTAATCTTATATACTCCCACCCACTTTATCGATGTTTTTGCGCCCTTCCTCTGGCAGTGGATGCTCGTCTATGGTGCGATTATTGTTGTTGGCGGACAACTGTGCTGGTTTACCGGACTAAAAACGACGGGCGCTGCAGATGTATCCCTCGCCAGTTCGTTTAGTCCGATCGCGGGGATTTTAACCGCCTATTTGATTTTATCGGAAACGCCCACAACAGCTCAATACATCGGCGGCAGCATCATTTTAATCGGGATCGTTCTCAATCAAATTGGTGTTTTTCGCAACCAAACCCAATCCGCGCCTCAACCTCCTGTAAGTCCGGCAAAAGAGATGGATCTGGAAGTGGGATTCAAAGGGATTTAATGCTTGATACCCAGCCTCAGTTAAAGGGCGATCGAGTCAAAACTTAAAACGGATTGGAACATACTACAGATTCTTAGTTACAATAAGTAACCCTAGAAGTTGATATTCGTAACAGTCCGATTAATGTTCATTGGCGAGAGAATGTGAAGCGGTTGGCTGAGTCTGTTAAGCACGAATAAAAGTTCAATTTTATGAAACCTGTTCTGAATAAAGGGCAACTGACAACATGGAAAAACGATCGGGGGTTTGGCTTCATTAAACCGGATGATGGCAGTAAAGAAGTTTTCTTGCATATCAGTGCGCTGAAGGAAGCAAGTCGTCGCCCAAAAGTCGGAGATACGATTTTGTACGAGCAAGTTGCTGAAACAGACGGGAAAGTACGTGCAACTAGAGCATCAATTCAAGGTGTTGCACCTCGAAATGAACCAACAAAGCAGAAACCACAGAAACGCGGTGTACTCAAAACAGTTTTTGGTATTGGGATTCTGGCTGTCATTGTGGTTCTTACAATGGAGTTTAGTCCTAGTCGTTCACCTTCTCCAATTACATCGATCGCAAAACCAGGATGTACTATCAAAGGCAACATCTCGATCGATAGAGGCAATAAGGTTTATCACCTTCCAGGCATGGAAGATTACGAATCAACAGTTATCGATCCAGCTAGCGGTGAGAGATGGTTTTGCACAGAGTCAGAGGCTAAAGCCAATGGTTGGCGTAAAGCACCGAGGTAGCCCCAGCATCCCAACAACCGCGCTGCACCGCAACGAATTGCTCAAGGAAGAAGCAAGAAGTTGATATCGCCGTTTTTGCTATGGTGGATTTACTTGAGCCCCCAATTAACGATGCAACTCTACGTCGAAAGCAAAAGAAAGAAAATTGACGTGATACGCAGCCAATATTCTCAAGCCCCGATTGTTGATATTACATCGAAAGCTGATCGACCTTGGATAAAGTTGAGTCCATTTTTGCCGTAAAGATTACACTGTTGACCTGGTTTCCCTCAGCTTCAAATCTCCCCATTCATCTGCATTTGATGCACCTTGTCCGCCAACTCTTGGCGGCTTTCCTTATCGAGTGCATCAATTGCCAGCATTCCCAAATACACTACTTCTTTCTGAGTTAGTCTGGTCGCTAGCGCTTGTTTTTGAATGACTTCCTTGATCGCGGAACTGACCGCGATCGCAGTATTAGTTTTAGCCACGAAGAATAATCAACTATTAATAACAACTTTCCTTGATGTTACCATCCTCAGTCCGATTAAGTACAATAATGTTTGACTAAGTACAGTTAATCATGCTATAGTGTAAAAAATACAAAAAAGCGATCGCCCCCGGTCTAGACAACTTAAGGGCGATCGACCTATTCCTCCAAAACCTCAACCAAATCCTCAATCATCACATCAAAAGTCCGAGCTAATTTCAGCAGCAAAGTAAAGTCAACCGTTGTCAGCCCTGGACAGCGAGCATAATGCTTGACCGTGTTGTATACCACTCCAGAACGTTCTGAAACTTCCTTGAATGTCCAACCTTTCTCTGCGGCTAGTTCTCTGACTTTAATTCTTACTAAACCCATGCTTCACAATGGGTGCTATAACACCTTACAATAAATTCATCTAAAAAGCCGATCGCCCCCCGGTCTGGACAACTAAAGGGCGATCGTCTTTAAAACTTAAATAGACAGTTACTAGCTGTCTGAATAACCATGATAGCAGCATTTGGGCTAAAATCAAGCACCTTCGCCTGCTCCAAAATAATCCACAAGTCCCCAGTCCTTCATCCGCTGGCAAGATTTGTCACAGAAGAAACAGTCGCACTGCTGTTCAATATCTCAACAGACCAGATTTACCGGATCGAATGCTGTCGCCACATGGTCTACGTCCACGCTAAAAGCATCAGTCGGTTTGTCAGTTATGCAGATTTTCCGCCAATTTTAGAAGTAGAATTACCGAAACTTCAAGACTTTGGCAGATGGTACAAACGCTGGAAAGGCAAAAAAGCACCTGATTTTTGGACACAGTTTTATAAGAAATACCCTGAAAACCCTGCGACTTTAGTCCAGGGATGAAAGGGCGAGGGAGACTTTAGTCTCCCAGTTAGATATTTCTAAATATAGTACAATTAATCAAAGGAGGTTGAAATTAATGTATGCAGTGCAAAAAGATGTTTGGCATTTAAAGGGACTTGACAAAACCATTGTCGAGCAAATCTTAAGATGGTCAAACAATCTGTTTAATGTCGGCACTTACGAAAGTCGGCAACGGTACTTCAAAGACCAAGGCGCAATTAAATACCCAGACCTGTACAAAATTGCCAAACCCAACGAGAATTACGGTTTACTATACTCGCAAGTGGCTCAACAATCCCTCAAATGTGTTGCTGAATCCTTTAGCTCTTTCCGAGCCTTAGAAAGGTTAGCCAAGAAAGGAGAACTTAATCAAAAACCGAGAT
>NZ_JAUBOZ010000033.1:0-62385 GCF_036700475.1 Microcoleus sp. T2B6
CAATTGCTGAAATCAGCATTTTATAGGATTCGTATGTCTATTTTCAGAATCCTATCAATAAGCGTTCAACACTTCTGCCTCAACGCGGCTGAACTCGCGGGTATTGTGAGTTACAAGAATTAGGTTGTTGGCAAGAGCAATAGAGGCAATCAAGAGGTCATTAGGGCCGATAGGTGTCCCAGATGCAGCTAGCCCGGCGCGAATTTGACCGTAAATTAGGGCAGACTGGTCATCAAAAGGCAAACTTACAAACTCATTGAAAAAACGTTCTAGTCTAGCTAGATTGCTATCTTGACGAGAACTTTTAAAAGCACCCCAGTAAAGTTCTGCTTTAACTACAGAGCATATTGCTACATCACCTGACCGAATCATTGCTAGTCGGCGAGATACCGATGAGTTGCGGTCTGGATTTAACAAACGGATGCAAGTATTGGTGTCTAAAAGATAAATCACAGCAATTCTTCCCGGATTTCATATTCCAACTGATCGGGACGAACAAGCGGTTCTCCTTCCCAACTTCCTATTACTGTCTCAAAAAAACCGGGAGACCAGCCTAAATCTTCCGGTTTTTTAGCCTCAGTTGCTGGTGTTATGCGCTGGAAAACTACAATAACTTCTAAATCTGTATCTTTTATCCCAACCGGGACTTGCAAATGCAACATCCCGTCTGATCCGACGTGCGATCGTACTTTAATGCTTTGCATAACTCTTGCCTCCTTAAGTTTGTAGTGAAAATTAATCTTGTCAGGACTTACGCATCTATGCCCAAGAAACCGGGTTTTTTACCGAATCTGTGGGTGAGTGCGAAAGATTTTCGTAAAAAAACCCGGTTTCTGACCACCCGTGCGTAATTCCTACTTGTAATAACCTCAATCTTCATCCCACTTATCTTTAACTGCTTTGCCTTTTAGATTGAGAAACTCAACTGACTACAATACTTCTAATCCGGGCATTCAGGCTACCTCTATGTTAATGATAGGATAACTTTTGCTATCCATTCTAACTGATATCTTGCACCATTCTCAATTAGGCCTTTATGAACAGGCAAGATGCCTGTTCCACAAGAACATTGAATTTTTGTGGAACAGGCATCTTGCCTGTTCTTGAGAATGGTGCAAGATATGAGTTCTAATCAATTTGCTTCTCGCTTGCTGCGCCAAACCGTATGGAAAAAAGGTCGATCGCACCCAGCCAACCCCAGCAACCTGAACCGCAGGTGAGGCAATCCCCCCGCAGCCCCCGCTTCTCGACGCGGTACAATAAGTGCAATCATACTTAACGCTTATATTGAAAAAGTTACACACAACGCCACAGGAGACAACTGACGCATGGGTAAAGTAGTTGGCATTGACCTCGGAACAACAAACTCAGTAGTAGCCGTCATGGAAGGCGGCAAACCGGTTGTGATTGCCAATGCAGAAGGGATGCGGACAACTCCCTCGGTAGTCGCTTTCACAAAGGAAGGAGAACGCCTTGTGGGACAGATGGCCAGACGCCAGACTGTTCTCAATCCGCAAAACACCTTTTACGCCGTCAAGCGGTACATCGGACGCAAATATACCGAACTGACTCCAGAATCAAAGCGCGTCCCTTACACAACTCGCCGCGACGAAAACGGGAACATCAAAATCAAGTGTCCCCGCCTGAAAAAAGATTTTGCCCCAGAGGAAATTTCGGCGATGGTTTTGCGGAAACTGGCTGATGAAGCCAGCCGCTATCTGGGACAAGAGGTGACGGGGGCTGTAATTACTGTTCCCGCTTATTTCAACGACTCGCAGCGACAGGCGACGCGGGATGCTGGACGAATTGCCGGACTTGATGTCAAACGGATTTTAAATGAGCCGACGGCGGCTTCTTTAGCTTACGGTTTGGAGAGGCGAGAAAGTCAAACTATTTTAGTGTTTGATTTGGGCGGCGGTACTTTTGATGTGTCGATTTTAGACGTGGGAGACGGAGTATTTGAAGTCAAAGCAACTAGCGGCGACACTCAATTGGGCGGCAATGATTTTGACTCCAAAATTGTGGATTGGTTGGCAGAACAATTCTTAGAAAAAGAAGGAATTGATTTGCGACGCAACCGGCAAGCTTTGCAGCGCTTGATCGAAGCGGCCGAAAAAGCCAAGATTGAACTGTCGGGAGTCGGTGTCACCGAGATTAATTTGCCATTTATCGATGCGAATGAAGACGGGCCTTTGCATCTGGAAACGCGACTAACTCGCGGTCAATTTGAGGGGCTGTGCACAGATTTGGTGCAGCGGCTACGGCGGCCGGTGAAACAAGCTTTGGCTGATGCAAGTTTGAGTCCTTCTCGCATTGATGAAGTTGTGCTAGTCGGCGGTTCGACTCGCATTCCTTTGGTGCAGGAAGTTGTTCGCAGTTTGATCGATCGAGAACCGAATCAAAATGTGAATCCCGATGAAGTTGTGGCGGTGGGTGCGGCAATTCAAGCGGGTATTTTGGGTGGGGATGTCCGCGATGTGCTGCTGTTGGATGTGACGCCGCTGTCGCTGGGTTTGGAAACTATCGGCGGGGTGATGAAAAAACTGATTCCTCGCAATACTACTATTCCCGTCAGGCGATCGGACATTTTTTCCACTGCTGAAAACAACCAAACTGTGGTAGAAATTCACGTCATCCAAGGGGAACGGGAATTAGGCAGAGATAATAAGTCTTTGGGACGGTTTAAACTAACTGGAATTCCGCCGGCACCGCGAGGGATTCCGCAGGTGCAAGTAGCTTTTGATATTGATGCTAACGGGATGCTGTTGGTGACAGCTTTGGACAAAACTACCGGCAGGGAACAAAGCATTACTGTGCAAGGTGCTTCGACGCTGAGTCAGCAGGAAGTGAATCAAATGATTCGCGATGCGGAACAGTTTGCTCAAGCTGATAAGTTGCAGCGGGAAAGGGTAGAAAAACGCAATCGCGCTGAAGCTTTAGCTTATCAAGCTGAGCGGCAGTTGCGAGAAGTTGCGCTCGATCGCGGAATGCAGTTTGCTCAAAGAAGCCGCCAGCGAATTGAAACTTTAATTCGGGAATTGCGAGACAGTTTGGAACGCAATGATGAGCGGGGAGTTGACCAAGTTGGTTCGGATTTGCAAGATGCTCTTTACGATTTGAGCCGGGAAGTTTCAGCTTTTGCTGATGATGACGATGATGATGATTTCTTTGAGTCTGTGAAGCGGACTTTTACGGGCGACGGTACCAAGCGGCGCAGCGATGACAACAGCTATTATCAAAATGCTAAACCGTACAGGCGATCGACTGTCGATCCAATTCCCGATCGTCCCTACGATCGCACCGGCGATCGCATGGGCGATCGCACCGGCGATCGAATGGGCGATCGAATGGGCGATCGTATGGGCGATCGTAGAAGCAGTGCTAATCGCCCCACTCGCCCTTATCAAAATCAAAGCGACGATTGGGATGATGACGACGATTGGCTCTAATTAGTGGTTAGTCATTAGTCCCTAGTCATTAGTCCCTAGTTTGAAGCAGGGAAGCAGCATGACTAATGACTAATGACTAATAATTAATGACTAATGACTAATGACTAATAACTAATGACTAATGACTAAATATGCAGAATTTTCGCAATTACTATCTAATTTTGGGAGTGCCCAAAGATGCCACGGCAGATGAGATAAAAAAAGCCTATCGACGGCTAGCCAGACAGTTGCACCCTGACGTAAATCCAGGGGATCAATCTGCTGAAGATAAGTTTAAGGATATTAATGAAGCTTATGATATTCTTTCCGATATCGAGAAGCGCGCTCAATACGATCAGTTTAGTAAATTCTGGAAACAAAAGGGATTTCAAGGAAAGCAAGGGGTGCGACTTCCCAATTTCAAAACTTGGGGAAACACTAAAAATACTCGCAAAAAACCGACCGAAGATGTCGATTTTAGTGATTACTCGGATTTTAATAAATTTCTCGATCAAGTGCTCGGAAGGCGCCGAGAAGTGAGGATGGCGACAGCGAATGATACACAGGGAGTAGCCTCCTCGGAACCGTGGAGTACGGCTTCTAAGAAAACGAGTTATGTGGCTAATTCTCGCCCACCTAGAAGGGATTTTGACGATCGCGAAATGCGACGAGAAACAGACGATCGCGAAATGCGACGGGAAGCAGTCGATCGCGAAATGCGACGGGATATGGACGATCGCGAAATGCGACGGGAAGCAGTCGATCGCGAAATGCGACGGGAAACAGTCGATCGCGAACCCAGAAGAGACATTGAGGCCAGACTAACTCTGCCTTTGGAAAGGGCTTATTCGGGCGGTACCGAGCGAATTCGTCTGGAAGATGGGCGAGCGATCGAGGTGACTCTGCCTCCTGCTATGGTATCAGGCCAGCGGATTCGCTTGCGAAATCAAGGTATTGCTGGCGGGGATTTATATTTGAAAATCACAGTTTCTCCCCATCCATTTTTTCGCTTGGAAATGTCGGATATTTGCTGCGAATTGCCACTGACTCCCAGCGAAGCGGTGTTGGGGGGAGATATTGAAGTACCGACGCTAGACGGCTTGGTAAAGATGAAATTGCCGCCGGGAGTAACGTCTGGAAAGCGGTTGCGGCTGGCTAACAAAGGCTATCCGACAGGAAATGGCGATCGGGGCGATCAATTGGTAGAAATTCAGGTGTTAATCCCCAAGGAAATTAGCGAGGAGGAACGGGAATTGTACGAAAAATTGCGGCAGATAGAATTTTTTAAACCGCGTCAAAATTTGTCGGTTTAATTCTGTAGCGTGCAATGCACACCAGAAGTTTGGTTGCTATAATCTAGTAGGGTGCGCCTCCCGCACCTGAAGACTTAACTATTACAAATTTACCCTTACCAATATGTTCACATTCATCAATCCTAAAACTGATTTTGCTTTCAAAAAAATATTCGGTTCTGAAAATAGCAAAGACATTCTCAAGAGTTTTTTGAATGCCTTGCTGTATGACAGTCAGCCCACCATCGAAAGTTTGCAAATCCTCGATCCTCATTCACTACCGCTAATTCGAGGTCTTAAGGATACTTACGTCGATATTAGAGCTCAGTTAAATGACGGCACAAATGTAATTATCGAGATGCAGGTTTTGAACGTAGAGGCTTTTGAAAAGCGGATTTTGTACAATGCAGCCAAAGCTTATTCAACGCAATTAGAAACAGCAGAACAATATGTAATGTTGAATCCAGTGATTGCCTTGACCATCACTGATTTTGAGATGTTTGAGGATTTTAGGAAAGTAATTTCGCGGTTTGTCCTGAAAGAAAGAGAGTTCTTGAGCGATTATCCTATTTTCGATTGTGAATTGGTTTTTGTTGAGTTACCCAAGTTCCAAAAAAGTTTGAACGAGTTAGAAACATTAACCGATAAGTGGATTTATTTTCTCAAAACTGCTAGGGACTTAAACGCAGTACCTGCAACAATGGAAGAGGTGCCAGAGATTAGTCAAGCATTTGCAATAGCGACTAAAGCTAATTTGAGCTATGACGAATTAAGCGAGTTGCAAAAACAGGAAATTTACATCCAAGACCGTCGGGGAGCAATCACTAAAGCCGTCAGCATAGCAACAGAAAAAGGCAGACAAGAAGGAATTAAGGAAGGACAAATAGCACTGATTGTTCGTCTGTTGGAACGCCGTGTAGGTGCTGTCACTCCCGAAGTTCAAAGTCTAATTGGGGAATTGTCGATCGACCAATTGGAAAACTTAGGAGAAGCCTTGTTAAATTTTAACGACATATCAGATTTAACAGCTTGGCTGCAAACACAAGATTTACCCGCAGAATAGCCGTTAGCGGAGCCCTCGAAGAGGATCGCACTTTCAGCAATCCCGGATCGCATAAGTAAAATTACTGTTGTGATTATTCCTGAACTAGCAGAGAATTAAGACTAAGGTAATTTTCCCACAATCAGGAGCAGTCTGCCGCGATGACTCAAATGCCCCCTCAATGCAACAATCTGCAAGAGCAAGTTGACTCTTTACTGCAACTGCTGCGTCAGGAATCCTCTTTGCGACAACAAGATATCACGGCGGTACAAGCTTCTCTGAAAAAGGCAATTTCTCCTGAGTTTGAAATTGTGTTTGCTGGCGCTTTCAGTGCGGGAAAATCTATGTTAATTAATGCTTTGCTGGAGCGGGAATTGCTCTACAGTGCAGAAGGGCACGCGACAGGTACTGAATGTTATATCGCCTTTGCTGAGCCGGAAAAAGAGCGCGTGGTTCTCACTTTTTTGAGCGAGTTTGAGATTAGCCAGCAAGCTTCTGTGCTTTGCCATCAGTTAGGTTTAACTACTGAACTTAATATTAATCAAACAGATGTAGTGTCGCTGTTGTCTCAGGGATGTAACATAATTATTGAAACGGAAGGCGGCGAAAATAAATCCGAACTCGCCAAAAAAGCTAAGGCTTTGATGCTGCTGTTAGAAGGTTTTGAGGCAAATCGCGATCGCATCCAAACTCTCGAAAATGCTACCTACTCGATGGAACAGTTTAACTTTTCCAATCTCAAGGAAGCTGCTAGTTATGCCCGTCGCGGTAGTAACAGTGCTGTACTCAAGCGAGTTGAATATTACTGTTATCACCCGCTGCTGCAAGATGGCAATATTATTATCGATACGCCGGGAATTGATGCGCCGGTGCAGCGGGATGCAGAATTGACTTATGATAAGATTGAAAGCCCGGATACTTCGGCGGTTGTGTGCGTTTTGAAAGCGGCTTCGTCTGGGGAAATGACGACGGAAGAGACGGAGTTGATGGAAAAGACACGGGGAAATCCGGGAATTCGCGATCGACTGTTTTACATTTTTAACCGCATTGACGAAACTTGGTACAACACGCAACTGCGACAGCGCTTAGAAAATCTGATTAATTCCGACTTTCGCGATACTGCCAGAGTTTACAAAACTAGCGGATTGTTGGGATTTTACGGGAGTTTGATTCGAGGGACAACAGGGCGCGATCGCTTTGGTTTAAATACAATCTTTGCCAGCAGTCAAGGGCGAGTTTCGGGAGATGATAAATTAGATTCAGATTTTTTTAGTAATAGTGAAGAAACTCCGCAATTTGTTAGTGAATTTAATCGCTACTGTGCGAATTCCGGCAAACTGTCTCCGAGCAAATTTCGCATTTCAGTGAACAGCTACGAAACACCCAATGAAAACTACGTGCGGATTCTTGCAGAACAAGGACAACCATTAATTGCTCAATTAATTCAAGATAGCGGCATCGAAGATTTTCGCACATCCATCACCCGTTACCTCACAGAAGAAAAACGCCCGCAACTGTTCAAAAATTTAGCTGACGATTTAGAAGATTTGTGCATTCAACTGCGGAAACATTACCAAACAATTCAGCGGAATTTGGACAGCCAGCCCCGCGAAATTGAAGCAATGAAAGCACAGGAACTTTTGCGACTAAATCAAGAGTTGCAGCAAGTCGGACAGGATTTTCGGGAACATATCGCCGAAGAAGTCAATGAAATGATTATGAACAGATGCGATATTTTCGATATAGACTTTCGGCAACTGCAATCTCGGATGATCCGGCGCTTGGATGAATTGTTAGACGGATTTTCTGTTGAGGCGGCTTACGGACGCACTTTGCGGAATCATCCCCGCAATGCCACAGCACCTTTAATTGCTGTTTTAGTTGAAGCGCTTTATTATTTAGCGAATCAGTTGGAAGATATTTTAGTAGAGGCTACTAAGTCACTGGTTGATAATTATTTTCAGTATTTGAAAGATAGCGTTCGCAAGTCGGAATACTATCGATTACTCTATCGGTTGTTAGGGAACGACGGGGGAATTGAACAGCAGTTAGAGGAGTTATCAAAGCGGGTTTCTGATGCTTTGGTAAATGCGGCGGGCGTTGAGTGCGATCGCTACGTGCGAGAAAGTCCCCGTTTTTACGACGAAGGCACATTTTCAATTTATCAATTCCGGGAAACTTTGCAGCAAACTTCTCAAGGTTTCGACTGCGAAAACATGGTGGACGCCCAACCGGCAATTAGGCAATTATTGCGGCTAGATTTTGAGCCAAAAGTATCTAGAACTATTCGGCAAACTTTCCGCCAAACTGTCAACCAAACCCTGAAAGAGCATTTGTTGCCGCTGGCCCAAAAGCAAGCTGATGATATTTTACAGAAATACAGTCAAGCCCGCGATTATTTGGAGCAAACTTTGGCACAGGAAGCGGAGGAAAAGATTGCTGGGAATCTGCGGCGGCAAGCTGAGAATGAGCAGAAGATTCAAGAGTACGATCGGGCAGTTTCTGGGATTAATAGTTGTTTGCAGGCGATGAAGTTGCACGAGCATTTGTTGCCTGTAATTGCACAAAATGATAGTGTTTCGCTGGATGGTGAATAATTGCAATTTTGGCGATCGGAATTACGGCGATTGGAAATCGCGGCTACACAGACAAAACCCGCCTTCGCGGGTTGAAAAAAAACATTCTTAGTCCGCGCAGGCGGACATTGTTTGTGTAGACGCGAATTCTATTCGCCCGGTTCTTGCCAAAAATGAGGCGATACCCGATAATCGTTAATAGAGTCTTTTGAAAAAATCAACCATCAATATGCAAAAACATATTTTTCTCGAAAATTACGGAAATGATGATGTTTTTTCCTTTGAATCTAAGATATTTAAAGTAAGTACGCTTAGGGCAGAAATGAGCAACTCATTTTTGCCTCGGCTAGAATCTGCACTTCAGGAGTTATGTAAGACTCCTGGATTACAAATAAATACCAGTAAATATGATCCGCATTTTAACCGTACCCACCAACAACAATGGTTTCGTGACGGGATAGACTGTGAAGCCTTAAAAATAGGGGCTAAAGGTTGGCAAAAAGGTAAAGTTAGAATCAGAGTCACTATAGAATTTTGCCCCGACGAACCCGAAGTCGAAGAAACACCAGAAAACAACGAGTCAGAAACTAGCCAACCAGAATCCCCCCTCGATGATTTGCGTCGCCAACTTCTCAATCAAGAAAATCAACCGAACAATTCATGAGCAAAACCCCTAGAATCCCCATTCCCCCCGAAGTCAGAAAATACGTATTCGATCGCAATAAATACCAGTGCCAAAGCTGCGGCCAAACCAAGCTAGAAACCCAACTGACGATCGATCATATCATCCCCCTAGCGCGCGGCGGCAGCAACGACATCAGCAACTTGCAAACCCTCTGCAGCGCCTGCAACCAAAAGAAAACCGACAAACTAGACCCGCGCTTCCGCCGTCACTTTGACCTTTGATTTTTAACAGTATTAGGACTTACGCACCGGACTCCAGAAACCGGGTTTTTTTACGAAAATACTTCGTTGCAAACCACAGATTTAGTAAAAAACCCGGTTTCTTCGATGATCGAAATGCGTCCCGGACTAAATTATTCATCTCTCTCTTCTCTTCCTCTGCGTCCTCTGTGCCCTCTGCGGTTAAAAAATCCTACCATCTATAATACCGATAAGGATCATCCCCCTTCTCAAAATCCGTTCTGTAATCCCAGTGATAAAACTCCCGACTCGAACCGCTAAACACAGATCCATCCGCCTTAAAACTAGCCCCTAAATTAGCCAAAATCTGAGCATTTGCCCTGGTTTGCCGCCAGCGAGTAAAACGCAAATAAGTCTTAGTATCAGCATTCAAACTATCCGGTTCAATCTGAGAAAAAATCGCCACACCCTTGCCAACTTTGACCCGACTTAACAAACCGTCAGCACCGATTTCTCCCCCAGACTTAATCAACCAAGTATCATAAAAAGAGCGCGATCGCAAATCTGAGGCACTAACCCCCTTCACCTCATCCCAACTCGGAACCGCCAGCGAACCCCCAAAATCCTGCGCTTGCTGCAAACCCACGCCCAAACCCGCAGCAGGCACTTGACGCGGCAAGAAAAACGCCTTCCCACCAGCATTCAAATAACCGCGCAAATCTGCATCTTTCAGATTCGATTCTCTCCCCACAATCACCAAACCAACATCATTAGAAAGCGAACTAGCGCGCTGATAAATTACCCCCAAACTGTCCAACTTTTGGGCATCTTCATCTCCCCCAATTAAAACCACTTGTTCCGGCTTTCCAAGTACCGGAGAATTTATCCCGTAACTCACAATTTTTTGCACTAACAGCGCCGCCCCAGCATCTACAGAATAATGGTCTTCCAAATCCAACTCGTTTAAAATCAGTCGCCCTTTTCCGTAATCCAATTCCATCAGCGGCGAATAAGCTAAATCAAACTCAGATTCCAAAATGGGGCGCCAACCGCTGCGGTGCGGCTTCTCAATAGAAGCGCTACTGACACCGCCGCGATTTCCCCAACGCCAGCCGTACCAATGTTTATTTGCCTGAGTCAAATTAGGGCCAGTTTGGATCGTATTTGGATAAGCTTCAAGCAGCGTGCTTTCCCCCACCCAATCCCGCAAATCTTCACTGTCTAAACCGCTAATTGCGGGATGGTTGCTGTCAACTGGAAAAGCGCGGCGGCTGACGTGGGCAGCAACCCGGAAACCCGTATTTTCCAGCCAGTCCCGGCGCTGAGGAAACACAATGGCTTTGCCGCCGTTTCGGACAAAACTTTCTACACTTCCCGGCAAATTTTCCCCGCTAGAAAATGCTTCCCTACCGATAATTAATAGCGAGGAGACTTGCGAACCATTCCACGGTACAAGCTGATAACCTAATTGTTTTAACATTGCCGATGTTTTGCCCGCTGGATCGAAAATTGTCACCGAATCTTTGATGTTGGATTGTTTGGGAAAAACGCGGAAAGCAAATGTATCAGAATGCGATCGCTCGCCCACTCGCGCAGTCAAGCGAATTTCGCCGTCAGCCTTGCTAGAAATGGTATTTGGCAATTTTACGTCTATTGGGAAAAACAGCGTTCCTGCCGCCTCAATCCTGCCTTTTCTATCGCCTTTTTTTACTTCTTTACCCCCCACCAAAACCCGCCAATTAAACGAAAATTCTTGCGCCGTCCGCGTATCGTTAATTAACACTACTTGCTTGGCCAGTTTTCCGCCCACAAATAAATTGTGATCTTTCGCAGTAAAAACCGGGCTAGCACCAGCAATCCAAGCCAAAGTCGAGCTATTATTATTCATAATTGCCTCGCCCCCAGGATGAACCGTATAAGCTTCTGGCTGGTAATAATTCAAAAGATTATTCGATACTTGCTTCAAATAAACTCCCCGGCGGCCCGGTTGAAATGCCCCAATATCCACCTTTTTTCTGCCAGCTTCGGAAACTTCCCAACCATGTCCGTCATTCCAAGGAATCATCCCCCCAGACATTCCAAAAGTCCGCCAACTCCGCCAAGTATTTGTACTGAATAACTGCTGCAACTTTTGAAAAGCTGGTGCAAAATCTAACTCGTTTTTAAAATGCCAGCTTTGATATTCCTGACCCTTGACAAATTGCTGGCGAATTGTAGTTTTATAAGCGGCAGTTTCCAACTCGTAAGCCTGCTTGCCAAAATAAATTGCCGCAAACTCAGTCATCCAAGGTTCGCTGAGAATTGCCTGACCAAAACCTTTGCGGCCCCGCATCATCGTTGCGTGCAGAGGAGTGCCAAACTCGACTGCCATGTAGGGCTTTTCCCCGGTTTTGCTCCACTCAGAAATCCACTCTTCCCGTTCTTGCAAGGGAATCATATTTAAATAAGAATTCAGCGCATAAACATCGCCGAACTGTGCGCCTTGGTGTACCATTACAGGTCTGGTGGGGTCAGCGGATTTAATCGTCGCTATAGCGTCATTTCCTAGGGGAGTGTTGACCCGCAAACGCTCGTTGTCCGGCGGACTGAGAGTTCCTTCTACTTTAGTTTGGCCGATGCGACGGGGATTTTGGTCGTCACCGTTGCCGAAAAAATTAGGACTTGTCGCCCACATTAATACTGATGGATGATTGCGGTAGCGGCGCATTTCAGTCACCATTCGGTCTTTCCAGCGGTTTTTCCACAGGGGGTTCTTCCACTTGCCGTTCCAAGCGATAGGACGAATGTCTAAGGCGGGAGCCATAATTGGAAAACCTTTGAGGTCTGCTCTTTCCGAAAATAACTCTCGGAAGTGCCACTTACCCCGTTCGTCGTGATTCCAAGGCCACATTTCTGTTATGTTAAAACCTGCTTTTACGTAGCCATCAATTAGCCTGTCAGCAACTTCAACTGTCCCGGTTTGCCAAGACTCGGAGTGCAAGTTTGGTCGCAGCCGCAATTCGGTTCCGTTTAAGAAAAATTTGCGCCCTTCTATCCAAAATTCGCGGAAGCCAAAAGGTTGGTTGTATTGCGTGTCAATGCCGCTGCCTTTTACTTCTAATTTCAGGGTGTAAAGGTTTGGTTGCCCGACATCCCAAAGACGGGGATTTGACCAATTCCACTGAACTTGTACGGTTTGAATGGGTTTAGCTTGAACCTTGGCAGTGCCTGTAAATTTTTGTTCTACTTTGCCTTTTTCGTCGAGCATTTGCGCGATTATTTCTACTTGACCGCTTTGGGCAACGTCTTTGAGTTCTACATCTAATTTAACTTGCTTCTTTCGGGTGGAAGTTTGGACGAATACGTCCCTAATTAACGGGCCTGGGGGAAGGATCAGAAGCCTTACCTCGCCGATGATTCCCCGCGATTCCAATTTGGATTTTTCTGTGTATATTTCTGTGGGGCCCATGATGACGGCTTTTTCCTTTTCATCAGATACTGCGACCACTAAAATAGATAGGGTGTTTTGACCTGGTTTTGCTGCTTTGGTAATTTCAATAGTGCCGTAGGGCCAGGGGATTTGACCGCAGTTAATGCCGTTGACAAAGATGACTGCATCGGTGCTGACTCTGGCTAAGTCGAGAAAAATTCGGCGGTTTGTCCAGTCGCCGGGAATTTCTATATTTCTCTGATACCAAGCTTTTGATAGTTGTTTACTGTTGAAGTTTTCCCAATCTTTGCCGCTGCCGCGAGTGATGATTCCGGGTACGGATTGGTGGTTTTCTTTTTGCCAGTCTCCCGGCACCCAGATGGAACCCCAATTTGGGGAGAGGGGGGGGTTTTGGGGGTTGCCAACTGCAGGGACAAATTGCCAAGTTCCGTTAAGATAGATTTGGGAGCGTTTGTTGTCGATCGCCCCGACGGCCGCGGTGGTAAGATTGGGGAAGCCGATCGATATCGCTGAGCTGCTGGCGAAGTCGGGATTTTGAAGCGCGTAACCGACGAATCCAAAGAGGGTGGCGGCTGCGAAAAATAATCCGATAATTTTGGCCAGCTTGTGATTCACTCGCTTATTTCTCCCAGAAATTAGATAATCTAATTTGTCCCTGGCTCTATGATAGCAGTTGATTCAGCAGAAATCCCCCTCCCAATCTGCCTCTGGGAAGATGGCACAGAGCCGACAAATGTGGTTTTGTATAGAAAAAATAAATACTTAGTTTTAACTAAGTTTTAAAAAGGTTGTTTCATCGACATAAGCAATAGTGCGATCGCGCCATCGCTACAGGTCAACAAAAATGAGCCAGTTTGAGGTCTTGCCCTTACCCCTTAAATCTTACAGTATTGCTACATTTAGTGCCGGCACGGCTTTACTGCTGACAACTCTGTTACTGTTTTCCTTCCAGGCAACTCCTGCAATCTTACTGTTGGCCGCTGCCGTTATCGCTTGGTATGCTGGCTTAAAGTCTGCACAACAAGAACTAGAAATAGAACGTAATATTATTTCAAAAGTAATTGACACGACAGCTTGCTTGATTGTAGTTCTCGACAGCCAAGGACGGATTCTCCGGTTTAACCAAGCTTGCGAAAAAACTACAGGCTACTCGGCAGCAGAAGTTGTTAATAAATATGTTTGGGATTTGTTCTTAATTCCCGAAGAAATAGAGCCAGTTAAAACAATTTTCACCCAGCTAAAAGTCGAACATTTTAACAGCGAATATCAAAACTATTGGCGCACTAAAAACGGCTCTAAGCGCTTAATTTCTTGGTCGAATACTGTGACGACCAATAGCGATGGTTTGGTAGAATATGTGATAGGAACTGGTATAGATATTACTGACCGCCACAAAGCAGAAATAGCCCTGGCTTTATCCTACACCAAACTAGAAAGCCGCGTCAAACAGCGGACAGCAGAACTGACAGTAGCTAAAGAAGCGCTGCAAGCTCAAGAAGAACGATTTCGCTGTTTAAGTTCCTGTTCGCCGGTCGGCATTTTTATGGCTGATTTTGAGGGGCGCTACACCTATGCAAACCCACGCTGTCAGGCTATTTGCGGCTTGAGTTTGACAGAACTTTTAGGAGACGGTTGGGAGAATTGCATTCACCCGGAAGACTGCGATCGCGTATTGAGCCGATGGCTAGATTATACTCGGCAAGGTGGGGAATATGCGATCGAGTATCGCCTGCAAACACCAGAAGGGATTGTGCGCTGGATTAACGTTTGTTCCTCGCCGATGTTCTCGGACTCCGGCGAACTCATCGGATATGTGGGCACGGTGCGAGATGTCACCGAAAGACAACAAGCGCAAGCAGCTTTGGCAAACAGCGAACAGCAACTGAGAACGCTGCTAGAAAATACGCCAGATATCATTATCCGCACTGACCAAAATCTGCGTTATATTTATGTCAATCAAGCAGTTGAAAGAAGCCAAGGAAAACCAATTTCATTCTTCCTCGGTAAAACCAGTCAAGAAATAGGAATACCGCCGGAACAGTGCCAGATGTGGGATGAAACCCTGCACAAAGTGTTAGAAACCGGTTGCGAAGAAATTATCGAATTTCAGGCTTTATCAATCAACGGCATCCGAAGTTATCAATCCCGCGTAGTTCCAGAATTTGACAAAAATGGCGTACCAGAATCAGCCTTAATTGTCGCCCGCGATATCACAGAAATAAAACTTGCCGAAACTCAAAGATTGCAGTTAACAATCGAGCAAACAGCAAGGGAAAAAGCGGAAAGAGAACAGCAGCGCTCGGCATTTTTAGCTGAAGTCAGCAAAATGCTGGCTGATGCGTTTGACGGGGAAACGGTGCTGCAAAAGGTAGCAGAATTAGCAGTAAATTCGATCGCCGACGGGTGCTGCATTCATTTGACCGAAACGGGGTCAAAAGTGCGTCTAGTCGCTGTGGCTCACGCAGAACCCTCTATGGTTGAGACTATTAATAACTTCAGCATCCGAAGTTCGATCGCCGACAATGCTGTTAACGGCTATCCGCTGGTAATCCGCACCGGAAAATCCGAACTAATTGCCGAAGTGGATGAGGAAATTTTAGCAGCACTCGCCGAAAATGCAGCAGAAAAGGAAAAATTGCGCTCGCTCAATATCGGATCTCACGCTTGCGTACCGCTGAGAGCTCGCGGGCGGGTAATGGGTTCCATCACTTGCTTTACCTCAAAGTTGGGCCGCCGCTACAGTGCAGAAGACATGGCAATGCTAGAAGATTTAGCATATCGCGTGGCGATCGCCCTAGACAACGCCAGACTTTACGCAGAAGCGCAGCAAGCACTATCTCAAACATCGCAATCCTTCGCCTTAATTGACTCGCTGTTAGAAGCATCTCCCCTAGCGATTTGCTTTATGGATCGCGAAATGCGCTTCATTCGTATCAATCAAGTATTAGCAGAACTCAACGGTTTGCCGATAGAACAGCATCTCGGCCAAGACTTCCGGCAATTGTTGCCAGAACATGCAGCCAAATTTGCGCCGATAATTCAGCAAGTTTTAGAAACCGGCGAGCCTGTTTTAAACTTAGAAATGAGTGGCGAACCTGATGGGAAACCGGGATATTTCGGTTACTGGCTAGCCAACTACTACCCAGTAAAAAATGAAAGAGGAGAAATAATCGGAGTCGGCCTAATTATCACAGATATTACCGCAGCCAAACAAACCGAATTAGCTTTGCGGGAAAGCGAAATGCGCTTCCGCAGTGTGGTAGAATCTAACATGATCGGCATCGGTTTCTGGGATGGCAACGGGGAAGTTACGGACGCTAACGACGCCTTGCTGGAAATGATCGGATATACGAGGGAAGACTTAGTTTCGGGACATATCCGATGGCTCGATATCACGCCGCCGGAATACGGAGAACTAGATCGCGCCGCCCTAAAGCAAGTCGCAGCATCAGGAAGTTGCGCGCCTTATGAAAAAGAATTCATCCGCTCTGACGGTACGCGCTTCCCAGTTTTAGTCGGTGGCGGAAACTTCCAAGGATGCCAAGACAAAGGAGCATTCTTCGTACTAGATATCACCGATCGCAAACAAGCCCAAAACCAACTTCGAGAAAACGAAATACGCCTTCGCCGCCAACTAGCAGAACTCGACTTAGTTTACAAAACCACACCAGTCGGGCTGTGCTTTGTCGATACCAATTTGCGCTACATCCGCCTGAACGAATGCCTCGCTGCGATCAACGGCCGATCGATCGCAGAGCACATCGGGCGCACCGCTAGAGAAGTAATTCCCGAAATGGCCGATATGGTAGAGCGGATTTACCGCCAAGTGCTGGCGACGCAAACCCCCGTGCTCGACTTGGAAGTTAAGGCTGAAACCAAGCAACAGCCGGGAGTTTTGCGGGATTGGCAAATCAGCTTTTACCCAGTGATCGATGAATCAGGAACACTGCTGGGAGTCAGCACCGTGGTAGCCGAAATCACCGATCGCAACCAAGCAAAACGAGTAATACAGCAAAGCGAAAGCATATTCCGGCGGCTGTTCGAGTCAAATATTTTCGGAGTCGCGATCGGTGATTTTAGCGGCCGCATCGCCTACGCCAACCAATCCCTGCTCAACATGGTCGGCTACACCCGCTCAGACTGGCTCTCCGGTAAAATGCGGTGGGACAGAATGACCCCCTCCGAATACCTGCACCTGGACGCCTTAGCAGCCCAAGAACTGCGGGATAAGGGAGTCGCAACTCCTTTCAAGAAAGAGTACATCCGCAAAGATGGCAGCCGCGTGCCGATTCTGATGGGCGGAACCACCCTGTGCCCGGACGATCGCGAACCAGAGACGATCGTCGCATTCTACATCGACTTGACCGAGATATCGCGGGTGGAAGCAGAACTCAAACACAATCAAGAACGGCTGCAAATCGCTCAGCAAGCAGGCAAAATCGGAACTTTTGAATGGAACGTCCAAACCGGCGAGGTCGCGTGTACGCCGGAGTTTGAGGCTTTGTACGGGCTGCCTGCAGGCGGTATCGACAGCTATCAAAGTTGGGTGGAAATGGTGCATCCAGACGATCGCGCTGTTACCGAACTGCAGGTGCAAGCTGCGAGGGCTTCCGGGGAGGAATTAAACATTGAGTTCCGCATTTGCCGCCCGGACAAAAGCGTGGGCTGGATTGCTTGCAGGGCTAAGATGTTTCCCGACGATCGGGGTTTGCCTTTGCGGATGATCGGGGTGAACGTTGATATCAGCGATCGCAAACAAGCAGAAGCAGCGCGATCGCACATCCATCAAACTTTAGAAGCCTTGATTGAGGCTTGTCCCCTAGCAATTACCGTTTTGGACTGCGACGACGGGACTGTGAAAATGTGGAACCCAGCCGCCGAGAGGATTTTTGGCTGGCATGAATCAGAAGCGGTAGGTCAATTTGTGCCCTGCGTTCCCGCAGACAAGCGGGAGGAATTCACGGCTAATTTGAAAAAAATTCGCAAAGGAAAGGCGATCGCCGGCATGGAAACCCAGCGCCAAAAGAAAGACGGCAGCTCGATCGACATCAGTTTGTGGGCAACTCCAGTCCGCGACAGCAACGGCAATATCAACTGTATGTCGATCATCGCCGACATCAGCGATCGCAAGCAAGTCGAGGCCCAACGCGCTCAGTTGCTCGATCGCGAACAAGCCGCGCGGGCGGAAGCAGAAGCTATCAGTCGCCGGAAAGACGAGTTTCTAGACTCTCTTTCCCACGAATTGCGAACGCCTTTAAATGTGATTCATGGGTGGGCACAGGTCCTGCGCGCCCACCCCTACAACGAAGATAAATTAGCTTCGGGTTTGGAAGCCATTGAGCGTCAGTCGAAGGTGCAAAGCCAGCTAGTGGAAGATTTGCTTGACGTTTCCCGGATTATTCAAGGCAAGCTGATCCTGAAACCCGGCTGGTTCTACATGGTAAAGACGATCGAGGCGGCTCATAATTCAGTTCGTTTGGCAGCCGAGGCCAAGTCTGTCACCGTTTCGTTAGAACTTGACCCCTCAGTCAGCTTGATGTGGGGCGATGCTCAGAGGTTGCAGCAGGTAGTGTGGAATTTGCTGACTAACGCCGTCAAGTTTACGCCTTCGGGGGGAAATGTGCAAGTGCGCTTGTCTGCGGTAGCTGTTAGCGATTCCTCATCACCCAATTACGTGCAAATTACTGTCAGCGATACCGGAAAGGGCATTCCTGCTGAGTTTCTGCCCTTTGTGTTCGATCGCTTCCGACAAGCAGACGCCTCGAAAACTAGGGCTGACAGCGGTTTGGGACTGGGATTGGCGATCGTCGAGCACTTGGTGCAACTCCACGGGGGCACTGTGACGGCGGAAAGCCCCGGTAAAGACCAGGGTGCGACATTTACGGTGACACTGCCACTCAAACAGCCTCGGAGTAAGAAGGGGCACTTGAGATGAGTCGCCGCCGGATATTTTAGTCCGTGATATCGCTATGCCCGTTGAGGACGGCTACTCGCCGATCCGCAAAGTGCGATCGTCCGCATCCGACAAAATCAAGCGCTTGCCGGCCGTGGCGCTGACAGCTTATGCTAGCGAAGAAGACCGCGATCGGGCGATCGCCGCTGGTTACAACTCACATCTTGCACCATTCTCAAGAACAGGCAAGATGCCCGTTCCACAAAGAGTAGATTTTCTTGTGGAACAGGCATCTTGCCTGTTCCTAAACAAGTAATTGAGAATGGTGCAAGATGTCAGTTACAACTCACATCTTGCACCATTGTCAAGAACGGGCAAGATGCCCGTTCCACAAAGAATGAGTTTTCTTGTGGAACAGGCATCTTGCCTGTTCCTAGACAAGTAATTGAGAATGGTGCAAGATGTGAGTTACAACGAACACTTAACAAAGCCGATCGAACCCGCTCTCTTCGCCACCGTTTTAGCCAAGTTAACAAATTTGCATTAGGGCGATCCGCGAGATACTGCAAACTCTGACTGCTGTATACTAAACAACAAAGAGTGTGAGAGTGAAGGAGCAAAGATTATTCCTACAGCAGCGCAGTTACTCAAATGCTTTGTAGTTTGCTACGAGTTAACAAATATGTATCAGCCTATCTACATAGTGCGGCTCGATGAACGCACAAATAACGTCTACATTTTGGCTGGTGAAACTATCGAAATAGAGATTTATCCTAACGGGCAATGGAGATACTCTGATGAACCGACCTAATTTTCAAACTATGAGCAGAAAGGAATTGCGAGCTTACGTACTTGCTCACCGAGAAGATAATGAGGCTTTCTATGCTTTTGTCGATCGGCTGCATGAATCTGTAGCCGTAACAGAGGCAGCAGTTGTTAAATGGTTGCACTTCCAGCACCCGAATCAAACTATTAATAAACTTCCCGAAAGCTACTCTAGCTGGGCTTTGACAGATTCAGAGGGAAATCAAACAGAAGTTAAAATTCAAAATATGGGCAGTTCTCTGCCAACCAATAAGCCATTTATAGAGCTTTTAATTAACGACATGATTGCCGAGAGACACAAAGAAATTAGAAAAGTTATCACAGTTTTTGTAAGTAAAAATGAATCAAATGCCAAACAGCTAGAAACAGAACTGACAGAAGCAAATTTTGACAGCAGGGCCCAATCTTCGCTGATAGTTGGCTATATTGAACCCGGAGGAACATTTCAGAGCCTGTAGGGCGCGCCAATTGCCGGGGGTAAAGGCAGACTATAGCAGTTAAAATACGATCGCCAGCACAATTGGTTCACACCCATGCCCATTTATCACTTCAACCGCCTAACCGCCAAATTTTTTAGCAAGCTGCCGCTGCGAACGGTTCTGATTGTGCCGTTTGTTTTGCAAACGGTAAGTGTAGTTGGGCTAGTGGGCTTTCTTTCTTTCAAAAGTGGTCAGGAATCAGTCGAGGATGTAGCGCATCAGTTAATCGAACAAGTAGGAGAACGTACCCGCGATCGCCTCACGGATAATGATGGGCCCTCGGCAATCAATACCTTTCTGGCTAGGCTGCAATTCTCGGCTTCAGGACAAGCTTTTATTATGGATCGATCGGGCAATCTGATTGCCACATCCACACTAGAAACACCCTTGGTGACACCAGCCAAAAAGCAACCGACGCCATTGCTAGCCACCAACAGCAAGGATGCGCCAACGCGAGATATTGCTCGACAACTGGCCAACCGATTTGGCAACTTCCGCACGCTGCAAACAACCCAGCGATTTACCTTGGCGAACAAGGGCGATAGGCAGTTTGTCCGTGTCACTCCCTATCGAGATTTCCGTGGCTTGGATTGGTTGATTGTGGTGGTGGTGCCAGAGTCGGATTTCATGGCTCCGATTCAAGCAAATACGCGCAATACATTCTGGTTATTGACGGGTACACTGCCGCTGGCGATCGCGATCGGATTGTTGACTTCCCGTTGGGTAACAAAGCCAATTATGCGTTTGAATACGGCAGCCAAAAATGTTGCCAAAGGAAAATGGGAGCAACCTTTAGAAAATAAACGCTGGGATGAAGTCGGAGAACTCGCCAATTCCTTCAATTTTATGGCCGCGCAACTGCAACAGGCTTTTGCAGACCAAAAATCTTTAAATGAAGCTTTAGCGCAAAGAGAGAGCCAACTCAAGCAATTTATCGAAGCCATACCTGCGGGAGTATCTATCCACGATGCCTCCGGTAAAGTCGTGTACTTCAACGAAACTGCCAAGCATTGGCTGGGCGTAGAAACTATTCCCGATTCGACTTTAGAAGAAGCAGTAGAAGTTTATCAAATCTACCGCCAAAACCAGCTTTATCCCACTGAAGAACTGCCCGCATTCCGAGCACTGCGCGGGGAAACGGTATTCCTTGAAGATGTAGAACTTTATCGAGATGGGAAATTTATTCCTTTTGAGGTGCGCGCCACACCAATTTTCGACGAAGGCAGAAACATTATTTATGCCATCACTGCTTTTTCTAACATCGCACAGCGCAAACAAGCTGAAAAAATATTAACTGACTACAATCGCACTTTAGAAGCCGAAGTGGTCGAACGTACCTGCGCCTTAGCTCGTGCGAACGAACTATTACAATCTGAAATTGCCGAGCGCAAATTGCTCGAACAAAAACTTTCCACTTCTACTGAGCAAGTTGTGAAAATATTTGAGTCAATTACAGATATTGTATTGATTTTTGATATTCAAGAAGAAACTATCCAAATTATACCCACCAAGGGAATTTTTCAATACAACTATCAGACGAATCAGATCGACTCCATCATCGAACAATTTTTTCATGAGCCAAGAGAGGAGATTTATTTTGCTCGAGTTCGACAGGCATTGGAAACCCAACAAACTATTAGTTTTGATTACAGTCTGCCGATTAATAACCAAGAAGTTTGGTTTGCTGCTAAAATTTCGCCACTGTCGGATAGCTCTGCTGTTTGGGTAGCGCGCGACATTAGCGATCGCCAGTTAGCCGAATCCCGACTGCTGGAAGCCCAAAAAATTGCCCGTATTGGCAGTTGGGAATACGATATCGCCACAGAAACAACCACTTGGAGTCAAGAACTATATCGCATTTATGAACTCGATCCGACTCAAAAACCGCTGCCAAACGAACAATTAATCGAGCGCTTTCATCCAGAAGATCGATCGCGCTATCTGACAATGGTGCGCGATCGAGCTATGTCGGGGCAAAGCTTTGAAATTGATCTGCGGCTAATCCGAAGAGATGGCTCGATCGGTTACATTGAAGTTCGAGGGAAACCGGTTTATGATGAAAAAGGGCAGTTGCTCCGTTTGTTGGGCACTGTTTTGGATATTAGCGATCGCAAAGAAGCCGAGTCAGCTTTGCGAGAAAGCGCCCAGGGAGAACAAGCCATCGCCCGATCGATCGATCGCATCCGTCAATCCTTAGATATTGACACAATATTCAAAACCACAACATTTGAACTGCGACAAACCCTAAAATGCGATCGAGTCGGTATCTATCGCTTTAATCCTGATTGGAGTGGGGAATTTGTTGCCGAGTCAATGGCTGCGGGCTGGATATCTCTGATGCAACAACCCGACGATTTTAATGTGCCAAACAATCTCGTCGAAGACTCTCGCTGTACCGTGAAAACTATGCAAGCCTCCGGTGAACCAGTGCTGGATACCTATCTACAAAGAAATCAAGGTGGTATGTATGCTAGAGGCGTTCCTTACCGCATAATTGAAGACATATACACCGCTGGGTTGAGTCCTTGTTACCTAGAACTGTTAGAGCAATTTCAAGCTAGAGCCTACGTTATTTTTCCCATATTTTGCGGCAGTAAACTTTGGGGTTTGCTCGCCAGCTATCAAAATTCTGCACCCCGCAGTTGGCGCGAAGCAGAAATCAATATTGGGCTGCAAATTAGCACTCAACTAGGAGTCGCCTTACAACAAGCTCAATTGCTCGAAGCCACTCAACAGCAAGCAGTACAGCTTCAACAAGCCGCCTGGGCTGCAGAAGCCGCCAACCTTGCCAAAAGCACTTTCCTGGCAAATATGAGCCACGAACTTCGCACCCCGCTAAACGCCATTCTGGGATTCTCCCAATTGATGCAGCGCTCTACCAACCTCACTCGCGAACAACAGGAAAATATCCGCATTATCAACCGCAGCGGAGAACACTTGCTAGCTCTGATCAATCAAATATTAGATTTAGCCAAAATAGAGGCGGGACGCATTACAATCAACCCAACAAAATTTCAATTAAGCAGCCTGTTGAACGATCTAGCAGAGATGTTTCAGCTCCAGGCAAAGGAGCGACAATTGCAGTTAATATTTGACTGCTCTAGCGAAACTCCCGAATACGTGCAAACAGATCAAATGAAGTTGCGCCAAGTTTTAATTAATCTGCTTTCTAACGCCATTAAGTTTACTAAACAAGGAGTAATTTGGTTAAGAGTAAGTGCATTTATAGACCGTGGAAATCAGGATTTACCAATCAGTAATTACCAATTACATTTTGAAATAGAAGACACGGGTGCCGGCATAGCTGCTGATGAGTTAGATAAGCTTTTTCAAGCCTTTGTGCAAACCAAAACAGGAACAAAATCTCAGCAAGGAACAGGCTTGGGGCTGGCTATCAGCCAACAGTTTGTCAAGCTGATGGGCGGCGTGATTACTGTACGCAGTGAAGTTGGACGCGGCACCACCTTCGCGTTTGATATCCCCGTCAGCGCCGTTGATGCCCCGGCGACTCAACCCGTACAGCCACCGCGTCGGGTGATAGCCCTCGAACGCAATCAGCCACGCTATCGTATTTTGATTGTGGACGATCGAGCCGACAACCGCCAACTGCTGATCAAACTCCTCGCTGGCTTTAACTTTGAACTCGAAGAAGCCACCAATGGCATGGAAGCTATTGAAATGTGGTCGAGTTTTGAGCCACACTTAATTTTTATGGATATGTGGATGCCCGTGATGGATGGACATGAAGCTACCAAACGCATTAAAGCCACCCTTAAAGGTCAAGCTACGGCAATTATTGCCGTGAGTGCCGGTAACGCCGAGGAAGCGCAAACCGTTACTGTCTCAGATGATTGCGATGACTTTATTCACAAACCCTTTCGAGATACAGAAATTTTTGCCACCCTCCACAAACATCTGGGAGTGCGTTACATTTACGATGAACCGGAGAGTGTTCCCGAGTCAACTCAAATCGAGCCTCCGACTCCAGAGACTCTGGCAGCTTTACCCGCAGATTGGCTGGCAGCTTTAGAGAAAGCCACAATTGAGTGCGATTTAGAGTTAATTCTGATCCAAATTGAGCAAATTCGCGATCGCAATGACGCTTTAGCTAGCGCCCTAGCCGCATTGGCTAACGAGTTTCAGTTCAATCAAATACTAGCTCTCATCCATCCCGAAACGAAAGAGAATTGATATTACAGCAGATAGCAGGTTTATGAAGTACACCCCAGATATATCTTATATATCTATCCCCCCGTAGGGACACCGCACCGTGCCCATTGGTGTCCATTTAAGGTAAAACCAATAGTCCCACAGGGATTGAAACTCCTGCCTCAAAGCGAAAGTCTTCGCTATGAGGACTTAGAAGAAGAATTTTTAAACTCATTAGTCGTCTTTGAGAGGACTTTCGCTATAAGCCCCGTGGAATTCATTCCCGCTAAGGACTGCCGGGTAGGCGGAAGGACTGGCGGACAAAAAGCTTAAGTTAACACCTATGGGCACGGTGCGGTGTCCCTACTTCATAAACCTGGGATACTACAAACCTATAAAGGTTATTTAACCAAACTAGATATGAATTACGAACCAACTCCCGTCTTAAAAGGGAATATTTTAATTGTTGATGATATTCCGACTAATTTGCAACTTTTAGCTCAAATACTCTCGCAGCAAGGGTACAAAACACGCACCGCACCCGACGGCCAACTAGCGCTACGGTCGATCGAGTTAACTCCTCCTGACTTAATTTTGCTCGACATCATGATGCCCGGTATGGACGGCTACCAAGTCTGCCAAGCCTTGAAAAATTCTCCCAAAACCAAGGACATTCCAATTATTTTTATCAGTGCTTTGAATGAAGTATTAGATAAAGTCAAAGCCTTTGAAGTTGGTGGTATAGATTATATCACAAAACCGTTTCACGAACAAGAAGTTCTCGCCCGCGTCTCAAACCAACTCGTGCAGCGGCAGTTGTTCCAGCAAACACAATCCTACGCCAAGCAACTCGAACAAACCGTAACTGAACTAAAGAAAACTCAAGCTCAGTTAATACAGAAGGAAAAAATGGCTTCTTTAGGTCAGCTAGCGGCAGGAATTGCTCACGAAATCAACAATCCCGTCAGCTTTATCTACGGCAATATTGCTCTAGCGGCGGACTATGCACGAGATTTGCTTCGCCTCGTCGAATTGTACCGACATTACTACCCGCAGCCCGTTGCAGAAATTATCGGCCAATTGAACGAGATTCAACCCGAATTCATCGCAGAGGATTATCCAAAACTGCTGAATTCGATGACAGAGGGTGCTTCTCGGATTAGCGAAATAGTGATGTCTTTGCGGAAATTCTCCCGCCTTGGCGAACAAAAGTACAAGCCAGTGGATATCCATGAAGGCATTGACAATACTTTAGTTATTTTGCAGCACCGGCTGAAGGGAACAAACAAAGCTGGTGAGATAGAGGTCATTAAAGACTACAGCCAACTGCCCAGAGTCACCTGTTACGCCAGTGAATTAAATCAGGTGTTCATGAACCTGCTAAGTAATGCTATTGATGCCCTGGAAACTCAACCATCTCCCCGAAAAATTACCATCAGCACTTCAGTAAGTTGTGTGTCAGAATCGGCCCTGCACAATCAAGATTCAAAATTAGCCACTCACCACTATAAATCCGTTGTTATTCACATTGCCGATAACGGTTGTGGGATGAGTGAGGAAGTGCGCCACCAGATATTTGACCCATTTTTTACAACGAAGCCTGTAGGCCGTGGTATTGGATTAGGGTTGGCAATCAGTCACGATATTGTAGTGGAAAAACATCGAGGTCAAATCAGTTGTATTTCTGCTCCGGCTCGAGGAACCAAGTTAATTGTGCAGATTCCGATATCTGTTAAATTTTAATAAATTTCAACATTTTAAAATTTAACAGACCCAGAGGATATATCAGATAGATTGTACGCAAGCATCTGTTTAAGGTAAAACCGATAATCCGTCAGTCCGTCAGGGGTTGAAACCCCTGCCTCAAAGCGAAAGTCCTCTAAAAGAGGACTGAATAATTTATTAGTCCTCTTTTAGAGGACTTTTGCTATTAGACAGGGAATTCATTCCCTGGCGGACTGCCGGGTGAGCGGGAGGACTGGCGGACTAAAATCTTAAGTTGAGACTAATGGGCGCGGCGCCGTCTCGAAAGCTGTGGGTAATATTAATTACCATGCTACGGGATTTGATAGAAGTCCTCATTACAAACCGGGGCTGATTGTGGGGAATTGACCAGAGAGCGTATTTACTTTAAATCCAACAATCCGCTCGTTTTCAGCTTGGGATTAAACCGGATTTCTTCAGTTACGCCGCGAGCTTTCAGCAGCGCGAAAATTTCATTTTCCACGCGCCGCGCGACATTTTTCAACAATTTATCTTTGGCAATTTCATCGGCGAAGATACCTTCATAATTTGCCGTTTCTTGGGCAGTCATTACAGTTTTGGTGTCGATGGGATCGTTCCACTTGCCAGCATCGGCACCGTTACCCTGGGGTTGGGAACCGTTTTCGGCAATCCAACTTTCTCTAATGCTTTCTAGGATAGTGCGGCTGGGCTTGTCAATAGTTTGGACTTTCAGCCAGTAGCAATATTGGGTTTGGCGTACCAAATGCTGTTTAAGGCTGAGGTAAATGTCGCGAGAATAGCCGACAAATTGCAGGACTTTCTCGCTGTCAAAAATCGCGTAAACGCCGATTTTTCCCTGTACAAAATCGGGCAATTTCCCCTCGGAGTCTATGTAGGGAATGAATTCTAAGCTGGCGAGAGATTGAATGTCTTCTGTCATCCGATTTTAGATTTTAGATTTTAGATTTTAGATTTTAGATTAAACCACAGATTAACCAGCCTTTACCTAACTCTTGAAAACTCGATAAACGGCACAGAGGCGACTGGGTTTAAATATTTTGGCTTGGAACATGAAATTAGGCGGGACGTTGACGATCGCAAAATCGGTCGATTGATGATACTTTTCAAATTCCGCAGGCATTCCCTTGGGCGTCTCGCTGCTGTAAGGGACTGGCTGGAAAAGTAACTCGGCAAACTCAATGCGGGAGCATTGCAATTGTAGCGCTACTTGTTTGACAAAGCTTTCACCGGTTAATAAACCGAACAGTGCAGTTTTAGCATCGGGTTCGAGGACAAAACTGCTATCGTAGCTTTCAATAATCTTAAGACCCATTTTCTGTATACTCCTGACAGACGGCGGTGAACGCTTATTGGTTAACTGTTGAGCGATCGACTTAATCCTGAATTTTACCTGAGACTGACCGTTTTAAACGCACAAGGTATCCGGCAGGAGGTCAATCGATTTTAGATTTTAGATTTTAGATTAAAGAATTGAAGCATTGACCCCACGGATGAATCCGGGGGCTTGTATCCTGGATGCTTTCGGTCAATAAAAATACCACAATCAGGAAATTTTGACCACTAGCCCTGATTTATTTGCCGATCGCTTTTATCATGTCGGTATCGCCATCTATCCGACTACGACTAAAAGGCTATGCAGAAGATTGAAAAAGCATCATTCCCAGCTTCCAGAAGTGCCCCGAACCAGCCGGACTGGCTAGAATTGGTAGAATACGCCTCAGTTGCTGGTTCAGCTATTGGCACAATTGCTGCAGGATTGTCGGGCCAAATTGTCTACGCTGCCGCCCCCTTAACCGCAGCACTCTCCATAAATCTCGCCAATCGCCAGCGTTTCGAGCAACAAATGCAACAAAAGGCAAATTCTGCGATCGCGGAGGTACAGGCCTCCGTAGAACCTCGCTCGCAGCAAGTTCAGATACTACCTGGAGAACCTGCGGAACTCTACACCGCCGTCTCCGACTTGCAGCAAAAACTCCTGGGCTTGGAATCCGGCGTCATCGCCGAGGTACAAGCTGCCGTAGCCTCCCTCGAACGCCAAGCCCAGGCGCTGCCTGCCGACTCTCAGGATTTCCACACGCAACTGTCAGATTTGCAGCAAAAACTCCGCATTTTGGAAAATAGCGCCCTCAGAGAGCATGATTGGGAAAATGTCAACGTCCGATTTTTATTGATGGGCGAACAGTTAACTGAAGTTAAAACTATTACGGCTCAGTTACAGGAGCGATCGAACGAAGTAGACTTGGATCAAATCCAAGGTTCTCTCAAGCAATTGCAGGACTTGCTCGATCGACCCACAATAGACACAGGGATGCTGCAAACCGAGATTCAGAATTTGCAGCAGCAAGTGTCCGAGTTGCAGAGACAAAATCAAGAAATTGTCAAGCCTTATTTGCAGCGTCTGACTCGTGCCGTGAAGAAACTGAGTCAGTAGTCAGTAGTCAGTAGTCAGTAGTCAGTAGTCAGTAGTCATTAGTTAGTAGTCAACTGTCAACTGTCAACTTCAACTGTCAACTGTCATTGTAGCCTTAACCTTGTTCCCAGGCTCTGCCTGGGAATACATACCCGGAGGCTCTGCCTCAATTACCAATTACCCGTTAATAAATTTTTGCCAAGCTTGCCAGAAAACATAAATCGATAACACTGCCAAGAGCGATCGAAAAGCTAAACTAACAATACGATCGGGCAATCTCGGCAAAAACCGCGTACTCACCTGCGCGCCCAACAAACCGCCGCCGCCAAGAATTAACCCCACAACCCACAAAACATTCCCGCGCGCCGCGTGTCCCGCCGTCGCAGAAATTGCCGTGATGACGATGACGCCCAAGCTGGTTTGAATTGCGGTTTTAATGCTTTCTCCTAACAGCAAAATTTGCAGGGGAACCATAATCACGCCGCCACCTACGCCGAACAAACCCGCTAATAAACCCGCCGCACTGCCAGTAGCAATTTTAGCAAAAGTTGGATGGAATATAATATTTGAATTATTGGGTAATTCGTGATTGGTAATTGGTAATTGAGCATTTTCTCCTTGTCCCGCTTGTCCTCCCAGTTCCCCTTGTTCTAGTTCCGCTTTCTTCTTAGCTGTCAGGCGCTTGCGAACTTCAATCAAATAAATATTCAGCCACAGCAACAGCCCAAAAGTAACTAGCACCAAGTAAGGCGGAAATATCGTCGCCCAATAAACACCGATTTGTGCTGTAATGACGGCAGGAAATCCGATGCCGGCGACTTGGCTCAAGCTGAGGTAGCCCATGCGCCAATTCTGGATGCTGCCAGAAATAGCTGTAATGACGATCGACAAACCGCTAGTAGCAACCGCTTGCACCGGAGCGTAATTGAGAGCCACCAATAAAGGCACGAGCACCGTACCGCCGCCGATACCCAAAAATCCAGCTAGAATTCCCGCAAAAATTCCCGCCGCACCCAACATCAATAATTCAGTGATACTCATTAGTCAGTAGTCAGTAGTCAGTAGTCAGTAGTCATTAGTCAGTAGTCAGTAGTCAGTAGTCAGTAGTCAGTAGTCAGTAGTCATTAGTGAACAGTGAACAGTCAACAGTGAACAGTCAACAGTGAACAGTCAACAATCACCAATCACCAATCAAATTTTAAGAATCATTAGTCGTGCCGTCTGGCATAATTGCCCGCCTCAAATCTGCATCGCGGAAGTTAGTTCGATTGAGATTAGCATCAATCAAAACCGCTTCCACCAAAACAGCCCCGCTGAAATTAGACCAGCACAGCTTTGCCCGGTACAAATTAGCACCGCTCAAATTAGCTCTTGCCAGCGTTGACCAACTCACATTAGCAACTCTCAAATTAGCATTGCTCAGATTAGCGTCGGTGAGATTAGCTCCAACCATCGTTACTTGGCGCAAGTCTGCACCAGCCAAGTTGGCCCCGCTCACCATCGCCCCGCTGAGAATTGCCTGAGTCAGATTAGCTCTTTCTAAAAGCGACTCGCTGAGGATGGCATTTGTCAGGTTTACCGCCTTGAGAGTTGACCAACTCAAATTTGCCTTCATCAAATTAATACGAATCATGCTAGCGTCGGTTAAGTTGGCCGCAAACAAATTCGCTTGGGTAAAGTTGGCTTCGGTCAAGTTAGCTTCCGTCAAATTAGCCTTGGTCATGTTGACTTCTCTCGCCATTGAGCCGCGCAGGTTGGCTCCCATCAGGTTAGCCCCGCTGAGATTGGCGCCGCTCAAATCGGTACCGATGAGATTTGCTTCGCTGAGGTTGGCTTCCGTCAAGTCCACCCCTGCCAATTTCACCTCGCGCAAGTTCGCTCCCGTCAGGTTAGCGCCTTTGAGGTTTGCGTCTTGGAAATTCGATCTGGTAAAGTTAGCCTCGCTGAGGTTTACCCCTTTTAAGTCGGCCCCGGCGAGGTTAATTTCTCGAAAAATTCTTTCTCCGGCCGCATATTGCCTCAGAATTCGATCGGCCTCCATGTCATTCGCCTCGCAATTTTTTTTAAACGTTAGAGTGATGGGTGTTACCACATCATCCCAGATAACCACGGTATTCACTCTGCACGCTGTAGTATCTGTAGAATCTTTGCATTGCTTTCCGGGCACTGCTGTGCCACTCCCTCTTAAAGGGCCTGACCGAAGAACGAGACGCAAGCCCCCGGCCCGGGCCGTGGGGATAAGTCGGTAGCGGTTTCAACCGCCTTCAGTGTTTGATATAATTTGAGTAGCAAGTAAGAACAACCATCTACGTGAGGAATCATTCTAGTACGGAGGAATCCCGGCAACGGAGATATCCGCCTTTGATGCGGAATACTTAAAGGGCAAATAATGGCAGAGTGAGGAGCGTACCTATCTGGCTTTTGTGGTGGACTCAGAAAGCGAAAAAAATTTGAAAGTAAGCGCAATTGCAACACCGCTGGTGCTGGTAGTTGTTTTGAGCGTCTAGGGGGACTTTTGCCTGTCCCTTTCAACTTCGTCTTGAAGAATCCCCCGGCCCCGGCCGTGGGGAGTGTCAAAAATATCAACGCTTCTGAGAAAATTAAAATAGCGTAAAACTCTCGGCACTGGGCAGTCAACAGCCAGCAGCAAAGAAAAACAGACAACAGACAACTGACAAAGGAAATTTTAAAATGCCTGAAAATTTGAGAAGCCAAGCTGTGACTGGAGGCGTGCAGCGCGCGCCCAACCGAGCAATGCTGCGGGCAGTCGGTTTTGGTGACGGCGATTTCACTAAGCCGATTGTGGGGATTGCCAACGGGTACAGCACGATTACGCCCTGCAATATGGGATTGAACGAGCTCGCTTTGCGGGCTATTGCGGGTGCAAGGGAAGCCGGCGCCATGCCGCAGATGTTCGGTACGATTACTATCAGCGACGGGATCTCGATGGGAACTCAAGGGATGAAATATTCTCTGGTGTCGAGAGATGTGATTGCGGATTCGATAGAAACAGTTTGCAACGGCCAAAGTATGGACGGGGTGCTGGCTGTCGGCGGTTGCGATAAAAATATGCCGGGGGCGATGATTGCGATCGCCCGCATGAACATTCCTGCTATTTTTGTTTACGGCGGCACGATCAAACCCGGACACCACAACGGACAGGATTTAACTGTTGTCAGCGCTTTTGAAGCAGTCGGCCAATTCAGCGCGGGCAAAATTGACGAAACAGAACTCAATGCAGTCGAACAAAAAGCTTGTCCGGGTGCGGGTTCTTGCGGCGGAATGTTCACCGCAAATACGATGTCTAGCGCTTTTGAAGCGATGGGCATGAGTTTGCCTTATTCTTCGACAATGGCTGCTGAGGATGCCGAAAAAGCTGACAGCGCTGCCGAATCTGCAAAAGTTATGGTGGAAGCTGTCCGCAAACAGTTGTTACCGAGCCAAATTTTGACTCGCAAGGCCTTTGAAAATGCGATCGCGGTCATCATGGCAGTCGGCGGTTCAACCAACGCTGTGCTGCATTTATTAGCCATTTCCAATGCGATCGGCGTTGAGTTGTCCCTCGACGATTTTGAAACTATTCGAGCAAAAGTACCGGTGCTGTGCGACCTCAAACCCAGCGGCAAATACGTAGCAACCGATTTGCACAAAGCCGGCGGCATTCCTCAAGTAATGAAAATGCTGCTAGAACAGGGTTTGCTGCACGGAGACGCGCTGACAATTACCGGTCAAACTGTTGCCGAAGTGTTAGCAGATATTCCAGCCGAACCCCGCACCGACCAAGATGTCATCCGCCCTTGGAACAACCCGCTTTACGCCCAAGGACATTTAGCAATTCTCAGGGGAAATCTGGCAACAGAAGGAGCCGTTGCTAAAATTACCGGCGTTAAAAAACCACAAATTACCGGCCCAGCGCGCGTATTTGAATCTGAAGAAGATTGTTTGGATGCAATTCTAGCGGGCAAAATTCAAGCCGGAGATGTGATTATCATCCGCTACGAAGGGCCCAAAGGCGGGCCGGGAATGCGCGAAATGTTAGCACCAACTTCGGCAATTATTGGCGCTGGTTTAGGCGATTCTGTCGGGTTAATTACTGACGGCCGCTTCTCTGGCGGAACTTACGGCATGGTTGTCGGTCACGTTGCACCAGAAGCACAAGTTGGCGGGACAATTGCTTTGGTAAAAGAGGGCGATTCGATTACGATTGATGCTCAAAATCGCTTGTTGCAGCTCAATGTTTCTGATGCAGAATTGGAGCAGCGGCGGGCTCTTTGGCAGCCTCCTAAACCTCGCTATACTAGGGGCGTTTTGGCTAAATATGCTAAGTTGGTTTCTTCTAGCAGTATCGGTGCTGTTACTGATTTGGGTTTGGGTTGATAATTCTTGTGATATCCCCGACTTCTTAAAGAAGTCGGGGATATGCGTATTATGTTTTTAGGTTGTGCTTACCGTAAAGGTGGTTGTTTCCTACAAAATACGATATGATTTAGTTTTTGGTAACTCACATGAAAAATAAATGATCAGAGATCCAGAAGATCCAGATTTAAGTTGGGAAGATTACGAAAAATTACTTGCAGCCAATCCAGACAGACCGTTTTATGTCCCTGGCAAAACCTTTATAGAACAGTTTTATAAAGCTCAAGAGCGCTGCGACAAATACGAACGCCGAGCACAACATCACAGTGATTGTACACTCGGAATTTACTGGACTTGTGAAGAGGATAAAACTGATGAATAAACAACAATACAGACTACGTTCGCTGCCAAAAGACCACTGGATACTGGCACTGTGCCTAAACCTAGTGTACAAACGAGAAATGACCCCAGATAAGGCGATTGGTTGCATAACTGAAGCCAATATCCCATTCGATTTGATGTACCAGTGGAGTGCCAAACGGGAGGAGATTGATGTTTTGGCAGTATTTTATATGGCTCGACTTGAAGATATTCCACTTACAGACGAGCAACATCTGTTTCTGTGGGATTTGTTTGGGAATGAAAGCTTGTTAGGCATGGGAGCGGGTAGTATTCGAGACTACGAAAATATTTCGGTTCGCGCTCACATAGAAAAAGTCAATGATGCGCCGCCAAAACCGAACTGGTATGTCAACCTTGGAAAATCCCCGCAAACTGTATCCTCACACTAACAATACCATAAGGTGACGAGAAGGAACGGATTTAATCAATTTATAAAATTGGTATATAGCAACCTTCTTGGTAATTAGGATGTTTTTAATTGCTGAAACCATTGATTTGATTGCTTCTTCCTTATTCCTTTAAATCCCCGATTTCTTCAAGAAGTCGGGGATTTGGGTGTTATGTTTTGTCAACCATCAACAATTAACTACGCTGATTCAAAAAGCGGCCTGCCATCGACATGGCGTCAGTAATATCTACATCGCCGTCTCCATCTGAATCTAAAAACGTATTCAAAACGGGATTGCTGCCTTGGGCTGGGTTTTGGGCGTTGCCGCCGGTTTGTAGCAAATTCAGTATGAGCGGCACCAACACAGGTATCATCGCCTGCACTGTGGCGTTATTCAAACCGGTTCTGTGGGCGATATCGTTCACTATCTGCGTCAGTTGGCCTGCGCCGAACAAACTCTGTACCGCTTGCGGATTGGGATTTGTGCCGCTAAATTGGTTGACAACTTGTTGAGCTTGTGCGTCTCCTGACTGCGATCGCACGTTTTGCAATGCCGATCGCACGTATCCGCCCAAAACCGACATTGCTAGCTGAGTCGTACCCGCATCGACGCCCTGGTTGCCGCTCAACTGCTCTACCGCACCGATAATGTTGCCCAACTGATTGGGATTTGCTTGTTGGTTGGGATTGTCGATCGCGCTCAAAATTTGGTCAAATAGTCCCATAATTTTCGCTCCGTACAGTTGTTTCTCAACTTTAAATTATAGCAACTCCTGTTTTTCAAGATTACGGAAAATAGTTGTGATTTGGGTATTGTCACTCATTTAGTGGGGTAGCGACAGCCAGTCAATCGATTTTAGATTTTAGATTTTAGATTTTAGATTTTAGAATTGAAGCATTGAAGCATTGACTTGCGCGAGATAAATTCGGGGGCTCCTTTATCGGATACAGGTTTTTTATTTCTGGGCCCTGAGTCTGCGCGTTGGAATGAATCACGTGGCGGGTATCCTTGATGCTTTCGGTCAGTAAGCAATCTCATACAATTTTAGATTTTTGATGTGAGATTTTTGATTTGGCATGAATTATGACATCAGAGTTTAGATTGCGGGCTGAGAGTGATCTTCTTTTTTGAAACTGATATAAAAACTGAGAATTTTTAAGTTTTTACAGTTCCTCTATCCTCGGACTTGGTTGGCGTTCCCGTTGCAGAGCGAATTATAATCGCGAGAAATTGGAGGTTTTACCTGCGTATTTTGCATCAAATCCTCATGCTTAATCGGCAGGGCGATCGAAAATTCCGTCCCCGTTCCCACCTCAGACCAAAAGTTAATTGTCCCCCCGTGTTTATTAACGATAATTTCGCGACCAATTGCCAATCCCAAACCAGTACCTACACCTCTGGGTTTAGTAGTAAAGAATGTTTCAAACATTTTTTCTTGGCTCTCTGGTGCTATTCCCGTACCGTTATCAGAAATTCGCACTACCACTGAGTCGTCGTCCAAGTATTCTGTCGCAATCACAATTCTCGGCGAAAAACTCGGTGTTTTCTGTTGGCTTGAGTCCGAAGCCGATTGTTTTTTCGCATCCTCAGAGCTGGTTTTATCAATTTTTGCTTTCTCTTCCACAGCATCTAGTGCATTGTTGAGAAGGTTCACAAACACCTGGTAAAGCAAACCCATATAGCCTTCAACAGTCGGAATGTTTCCGTAATTTCGCACCACTTCAATGCCCTGTTTGATGCGGCTGTTGAGAATCAGCAAACTGCTGTCTATGCAGGCGTGCAAATCGACGGGATGAGGGGCTGCCTCATCGAGGCGAGAAAAATCTTTCAAACTTAAGATAATAGCTTTTGCTCTTTCAGATCCTACTTGCATCGAGTCAAATATTTTGATCAAATCTTCTTTGAGAAAATCGATGTCTATTTCTTCGCCTTTCTCGATCACTGCCGCAGGCGGGTTGGCAATTTCTGTTTCGTAAGTTTTGAGCAAATCTAAAATATCTTCAACATAATTTCTGGCTGGGTCTATATTGGCATAGATAAAATTGATTGGGTTGTTAACTTCGTGAGCAACACCGGCTAACATCCGCCCCAAAGTTGCCATTTTCTCATTTTGAAGTATCTGGCTTTCTTGTTCAGATTTCAATTCTTGAAGCAACTGATTTACTTTCTGAATCAGTTGATTCAGCGAAGCTGCTAATACTCCCACTTCATCGGTGCTGGTAACTGGTACTTGCAACTGAAAATTAGATTCTTCAGTGACTCGCTGAGCAATTTTAGTTACAGCGGCGAGGGGTTTGGCGATCGCCCGACTGGTGAAGCCCGCCAGCACTGCTGCAACGACGATCGACAGTACCATGCTACCCAAAATTATTTGCACCCGCAGCGCCTGGGCTCGCAGCAGATCCTCCCGCCCTGCATCTTCTTGTTGTTGGGCGCGATCGATAATTGCTGCTATATCATTGACAGCCCTATCTAGTTCCAACCCTATTTTATCTCGATCTAAATTCGACAGCAACTTACGTTTTACACGTTGTTGAGCGGGGTTATTTGGCAATTTACTGATTTTTTTATTAACTATTTCTAATCGAAAAAGATAATTAGACAATAGCGAATCGCAAGTTTTTTTAAATTGTTCTATGCCTTCTATGTCTTCCATGTATTTAGATTTTTTGACTTCAGATAGCAAAACCTTCAAACTGTAAATATTATTTTGTAGCTGTTGGTATTTGGTGTCAAAAATTTTGGGCTTTTCGAGCCAGTTAATCAGCCCCTCTTGGGTGTTTTGCGTTCGCAGTAAAGCCACCTGCAACTTATTTAAAAGCTGACTTTCTCGATCGATGTGTACTTGATTGTTAGTTCTGCGATAGTAATGAGTACCCACCAACATCCCGACAGTCGTTCCCCCAATCGCAACACAAAGAGCCAATGCGTACCCACTGCTGATTTTGTCGCGAATACTGAAGTTGCCCAAGGAACGGGCTATGTGAGCGAAATAATTGGGCTTTGGTGGCTGGCTGTCTTTGATGTTATGCTCGCAAGAGGTAGAGAGTTCTTGTGAAGGCTGATTTAGAGGTTTGAGCTGCATAGATGCTAACCTGTGAATAATTCACGCACTGACAATTCAGTCTAACTTAACTCGCGGCTGATTTGAGAGTACCGCATGGATACTTAATTTGATAATTTTTGTAAATTAGGACGCTTTTACCCTGCCTAAGAAACCCGGTTTCTCGTTTCGCCTTTCAGAGCTTCCAAGACGCACTTACGTTAAGAAACCGGGTTCCTGACTACTTAATGTGATATTTGTTTCTTAATAAAAAAGTATGGCTCGAATTGCGAGGGAATAAATCACCGAATAAATAAGTATAGTCTTTCTCAGAAAGATCAGGTACTATAGGGCATAGGGTATAGGGCCTCTGGCATACCTCACCACGCTTGAGAACCGCTGTAGTTCGGTTTTTTCACGCCGATTTACTAAAACTATATTTGAGTGTTGACCTCGTTGAACATAATCGGTTGTATTCCCTTTCTTGGGATTTCATAATTAATCAACAATAATTATAAAAATTTATTGTCCGGCTAGTTCTTGTAGGGGAGCATCTCATATTTGTAAAAACACTTCTTCTGGCTCCTTCCTTCTTCCTTCTTCCTTCTGACTCTTTTCTCCTGGCTCCTGACTCCTGACTCCTAACTCGAATTTCTAGCGGAGGGCGGCTTTCATTGAGATGCTCTCTCTTGTAGAATAAGGTTTAACCTAGCTCTTTCAAGCCTTCTAATTTTCAAGTAATTCGCTTAGAAAATACCAGAGTTTTTGTTCATTGCTTAATCCCACTACACGAGATATTGCTGGTAGTGTTTTACGCTTCATATTAGAAAATTCCCACATGAAAGTAATTAAAAGCCTCACAACTTCTCACTTATGGAAATAGTATTTGGTAGGCTTTGTATAAATCACAGTAATCGTCGATCCTCAACAAATTTTATCGTTACGGCGGGTTCTCCGAGCTTCAACATAGTCGTAAAGGGTTTACGGCACTTTCTATTTTTATGATCTCAGGAAAGTGATGAAAGAGCGTTACCTTAGAGTCGCCGAATATCCCTAACTAATTTTATGCAGGAGCCAACAGTAAGTAAATATAATATTTAGAGAATAATGTCGTGCACCTAAGTAACTATTCTCGTTAGTATGGCTGACGCCAGGCTAGGCTATCAGCTCATGTGTTTAAGGCGAAGTGTTAAAAAAAAAATCAGCAATAAAACCCTATAAACTCATGTTCATGCGTACTACGGCTCTCACTCCAATAGAACTCAGGACTGCGATCGTCCGGCACCCCTTGGTGGTTTCGCTCGATACGACGGTGATGGATGCGATCGCCCAAATGAGCGGCGTGCGATCGCTCTGCAACACCGCTAGAACGGCGGATGGTCAACTCGACGACCTCCACAAGGAGGCGCGATCGAGTTGCGTGTTGGTAGTGGAAAACGAGCAATTGGTCGGCGTACTGACCGAGCGAGACGTGGTGCGGCTGAGTGCCCAGCAGCGTTCCTTGGAGAATTTGGTGATCCGGGAGGTGATGGCACACCCCGTCGTCACCCTCCGCGAGTCCGCCTTCACCGATTTATTTTTTGCGATTAATCTGCTCCTGCAGCACCACATTCGCCATTTGCCCATCGTGGACGAGCTCGATCGCCTAGTGGGCCTAGTGACTCACGAAAGTCTGCGCCAAATATCTCGACCGATCGACCTGCTGCGGTTGCGTATCGTAGCAGAAGTGATGACCCGCGAAGTGATTTGTGCTGCGCCAGATACTTCCCTACTGGCCATCGCTCAACTTATGGCAGAGCATCGCGTCAGTTCCGTGATGATTGTGCACCCAGGCGGAATCTCTGCTGAACCGCTACAAATGCCAGTGGGGATTCTCACCGAGCGGGATATTGTGCAATTTCAGACATTGGGCTTGAACCTGGAAACCTGTCTAGCTCAGGCGGTAATGAGTACGCCGATTTTTGGCGTTAGATCCGACGATTCGCTCTGGACTGTGCAGCAGATCATGGAGCAGCGATCGATCCGTCGGTTGGCGGTGACAGGGGAGCTAGGAGAACTATTAGGCATCGTCACCCAGACCAGTTTGCTGCAAGCCCTCAACCCGCTGGAGCTATACAAGCTGGTCCAGAAGTGGGAAGAGAAGGTGGTGCGCCTAGAGGCGGAAAAGGTAGCGCTGCTAGCAAATCGCAACCTTGAGCTCGAGCAACAGGTGGAAGCTCGGACAGCCGCTCTCAACACCAAGGTACAACGAGAGAAATTACTCGCAGACTTGGCCACCCAAATTCGCTCGTCCCTAAGCCTGCAAACGATTTTGGATACGACTGTGCAGCAGGTGCGGCAAGTGATCGGCTGCGATCGCGTCAATATTTGGCGGTTTGAAGCCAATAGGGAAATCATTGTCGTGGCAGAATCCACCGACTCGTCCCTGTCTCTGTTGGGCGAACGGGTCAATGAGACCTGCTATAAGCAAGACAATCCTGAGATTTATCGTCAGGGATATGTTCGCGTCGTACCAGATATCTCCACAGCCAACATATCAGACTGTCATCGGCAGATGCTGAGCCGCCTCCAGACAAAAGCCAAACTTTTGGTGCCGCTACTGTGTGGCGATGAGTTATGGGGCTTGCTCAATGCCAGCGAAAGCCAGCACGCCCGCGCCTGGCAACCGGAAGAAGTCGAACTGGTACAAGCCTTATCAGTGCATCTGGCGATCGCCATTGGGCAAGCCACGATCCACCAAAAATTGCAGAAGGAACTGGTAAAGCGACAGCGGATCGAAGCCACCCTGATCGAGAGCGAAGAACGCTACGCCGCCCTTGCCGCAGCCGCTCCGGTGGGGATTTTTCGCACCGATGCGGAGGGGCTATGCACCTATGTCAACGATCGCTACTTTCAGATCAGCGGACTCACACCAGGAGCCACTATCGGACAGGGATGGCAACGAGGAGTGCACCCCGACGATCGCGATTGGATCATTGCCCAATGGGAGCAATTCATCCAAGGTAACGACTCTTTTGAACTCGAATATCGCTTTCAACGTCCCGACGGTGAAGTAAGGTGGGTTTATGGGCAGTGCGTCGCCGAACTCGATGCCAATGGACATCGGAGCGGCTCTATAGGCACCATTACCGACATTAGCGATCGCAAACGAACAGAAGCCTTCCTGCAAGAGAGCGAAGAACGCTACGCCACCCTCGTGGAAGTCGCACCAGTGGGGATTTTCCGCACCGATCCTGGGGGCAACTGCATCTATGTTAACGATCGCTGGTGTCTGATCACCGGACTCAGCCCAAAGGCCGCCATCGGGGAAGGATGGCGACAAGGGCTGCACCCCGAAGATCGCGACTCGATCGCGGTCGAATGGCAAAAATCTGTCCAAGAAAATCGCCCTTTCGGGCTCGAATATCGCTTTCAACGTCCCGACGGTGCTGTGGCTTGGGTATATGGGCAGTCCGTTGCCGAACTGGATGCAGACGGGCAAGTAGTTGGCTATGTAGGCGCTATTACAGACATTAGCGATCGCAAACTTGCCGAAACCGCCCTGATCCAGAGCGAAGCCCAGAGCCGAGCCATATTAGCAGCAGTTCCAGACTTCATGTTTCGCATGGGTGCCGATGGTATTTATCGGGGGAGGGTGACAGCCCATCGTCCGCTCGACTTCCTGGGTACAGATTTCGATAGGCCTGGTGTGGCGATGGTGGATCTTATTTCAGGAGAAATTGCGACCCGACATCTACACCACCTAGAGCAAGCCTTACGCACAGGAGAACTGCAAGTTTATGAACAGCAGGTGCACATTGGCCCGCGCCTGCAATATGAAGAGGTCAGAATTGTCAAGAGCGGCGAAGATGAAGCCTTGTTTATGATTCGAGACGTTACGGATCGCAAACAGGCCGAGCGACAACTGTACCAACTAAACCAACAGCTAGAAGCCAAAGTCGAAGAACGCACCCAAGAGCTTTGGCAAGTCAACAGCCTGCAACGCGCCATCCTCGATGGTGCTGATTACTCCATCATCTCCACTAACCCAACAGGCATCATCCAGACCTTTAATGCTGGAGCCGAAAGGATGCTCGGTTACAGTGCAGCAGAAGTGGTCGGCAAAGGTACGCCCGAACTCATCCACGATGCAAATGAGGTAATTGACCGGGCAGCATCACTCTCTGCCGAACTAGGGCAAAATATTCCCCCCGGCTTTGAAGTTTTTGTTGCCAAAGCACGCCAAGGTGTTCTCAGCGAAGAAGAGTGGAGCTATATCCGCAAAGATGGCTCTCGATTTCCTGTGTCGCTATCCATCAGCGCCCTCAAGGATGTCAATCAGCAAATTATCGGCTTTTTAGGTATCGCCAAAGATATTAGCGATCGCAAACGTGCAGAAGCAGAACTACAGAAAGTATCGGATCGCCTCGCTTTGGCCCTCAAATCAGGGGCGCTCGGCTGTTGGGACTTCGATCTTGTACACAACACCGTCTTGTGGGATGAGCGGATGTACGAACTGTACGGTGTCACAAAACAATCTGATTCCCTTGTGGTTTACGACATTTGGGCAAGCCGGCTACATCCCGAAGACCGCACCGCCACCGAAACATTGCTCCAGCAAGCCGTCTTAGGAGAGGCAGAATTTGATACCGAGTTTCGAGTGTTGCATCCCGATGGCAGCCTCCACTTTATTAAAGCCTATGCTGTCGTCGTGCGAGATGCCCAAGGCAATCCCCAGAGCATGATTGGGCTCAACTTTGATATTAGCGATCGCAAACAAGCTGAACTCGAACGACAGCAGTTAATTCAAGAATTATCAGCCTTTAAACAGGCCTTGGATCAGTCTGCCATCGTGGTCATCACCGATCGCGAAGGGGTGATATCCTACGTCAACGATCGCTTCTGTGTAGTCTCTGGCTACTCCCGCGATGAACTCATGGGCAAAACCCATCGCCTAGTCAACTCTGGCTATCATCCCCCTGCGTTTTTCCAAGACCTGTGGCAGACCATTGCTAGCGGTCATGTTTGGCGCGGTGAAATTTGCAACCAGGCAAAAAACGGTAGCCTGTACTGGGTTGCCAGCACCATTGTCCCCTTTTTGGACGAAGGCGGGCGACCTTTTCAGTATCTAGCCATTCGCTTCGACATTACCGATCGCAAGTTGGCCGAAGCAACGCTTCGGCAGGAAAATACTTTCCGTCAACAAATTGTAGAAAACATGACAGAAGGGCTGTGCGTTTTCTATGAAGTTGAGGAGTTTCCCTTTCTGTGCTTCACAGTCTGGAATCAGCAAATGCAAGCGATTACGGGTTACACCTTAGAAGAAATTAACCGTCTGGGGTGGTATCACAGCTTGTACCTGGATAATCAAGAATCTCAAAAACAGACGATTGCCGACCTGAAAAAGATGCGACAAAGGGGCAACTTAATCGCTCTGGAAAGGGAAATCCGGCGCCAAGATGGACAGTGCCGTACTATCTCCATTTCCACCTCTATCCTATCGATGGATGATAAACATCTCTATGTGCTTGGCCTGATCCAAGACATTACTGAGCGTCAACAGACAGAGCGAGAAAATCGCCTGTTGAAAGAACGCCTCGAATTTCTTCTAGCCTCCAGTCCCGCCATGATCTATAGCTGTAAGCCCTATGGGGACTATGGAGCAACCTTCATGAGCAAAAATATCGAAGCCATTTTGGGCTACAAACCAGAAGAATTTTTATCGGAATCTGGCTTCTGGGCTAACCATATTCACCCAGAAGATGCCCCTAGGGTTTTTGCACATATATCCGCTCTCTTTGAACACAACACTCATCAGCATGAATATCGATTTTTGCATCGCGATGGTCACTACGTTTGGCTACGGGATGAGCTGCGCCTGGTGCGAGATGAACAAGGCAAGCCAACCGAGATTATTGGCTATTTTGCAGATATTAGCGATCTCAAACAAACCCAAGAAACCCTAAAAAGACAACTGGCGGCAATTGAGGCGGCGATCGACGGCATTGCGATTATCCAAGGAGAGACCTACCTCTATGTGAATCAAGCCCATCTAACACTGTTTGGCTACGAACATCCCCAAGAACTGCTGGGCAAAACCTGGAAACTTTTGTATTCCCAACAGGAGTTAGAACGGTTTGATCGGGAAGTCTTTCCGGTGCTGATGCGCGATCGTGCTTGGGAGGGAGAGGCGATCGCCACCCGCAAAGATGGCTCTACCTTTGCCGAAGGGCTATCCCTCACCCTCACAGACGATGGATTATTGATTTGTGTATGCCGGGATATCAGCGATCGCAAACAGATCGAAGCCGAATTAGCAGAGAGTGAAGCTAAATTCCGGCGGCTGGTAGAAGGGGCTAATGATTTGATCTGGTCATGTGAACCCGATGGCATACTCACTTATGTGTCACCGCAATTCACGACCATGTTTGGCTGGGATGAGCGTGCATGGATTGGTGAGTCGTTTCTACATCTGGTGCATCCAGACGATCGCTCTTTGCTGGTTACATATTATCGGGAGAATCTCAAATGTGGTAAAAAGTCAAGTGATTATGAGTTCCGAGTTCGCCACCGAGATGGCAATTATGTCTGGGTGAGAAGCAGTCCCACACCCGTTATAAATGCTGAAGGGGAATTGATTAGCATCCAGGGAATTTTATCGGATATCAGCGATCGCAAACAAGCTGAACTCGCCAGGGAAAGCAGTGAAATCCGCTTCCGCCGGGTGTTTGAGTCCAGTGTGAGCGGCATGATATTTGCCGATTTTCAGGGGAACATTATCGATGCCAACGATCGCTTCTTACAGATGGTTGGCTACACGAGGGAGGAACTAAATGCGGGGCTAATTCATTGGGATGCCATGACCCCCCCCGAATATGTCCACGCTGATGTTGTAGCGATGGAGCGCGTGATGCAGGATGGCACGAGCGAGCCCTGGGAAAAGGAATACTACCGTAAGGATGGCAGCCGGATTTCTGTCCTGATGGGAGCCGCACTCCTCCCAGACTCAGACGATCAAACTATTTGTGTATTAGTAGACATCACCGATCGCAAACAGGCCCAGAAGGCTTTGCAGGAATCTCAGCAGTTTCTGCAAACGGTACTCGATACCATCCCGCTTTCGGTGTTTTGGAAGAATCGAGAGTCTGTTTTTTTAGGATGCAATCAGCAGTTTGCCAAAACTCTAGGCTTGCCATCTACGACTGAAAGTATAGGTAAAACAGATTTAGATATTTGCCACGCAGAAGTCGAGGCGAACGGTTATTGTGCGATGGATCGGCGGTTAATCGAAACGGGTGAAGCTATATTAGGGATCGAAGAAACGCTAACCCTACCCAATGGTAAACCAATATTTCTCGAAACCCACAAGGCTCCCCTGCGAGACTGCTCAGGTAATATTATTGGTCTGGTAGGCACGTTTCAGGATATCACCCATCGCAAAGAATCCGAACTGAGATTGCAACAACAAGCAAAACAGGAGCGTTTGCTGGGAGCGATTACTAAACGGATGCGATCGTCTCTGCATCTGGAGGAGATTCTCAATAGCACTGTTGAGGAAATCCATCAGGTATTGCAATCAGACCGAACCCTGGTTTATCGGGTTTATCCTGAAGGGACGGGGGCTGCCATTGCTGAATCTGTTTCGCCAAATACGTCTAAGCTCTTGGATATCCTCTTCCCTGAAGAGGTTTTCCCCGAAGAGAACTACGATCGCTATATCCAAGGAAAAGTTTATGCCCTCAACGATAGGGAAGATGAAAACGAGTCAATCTTACCCTGCTTGGTTGAATTCCTCGCAGAAATCCAGGTCAGAGCCAAACTCGTAGTTCCAATTATTCAGAATCAAATCCTCTGGGGATTGCTGATTGTTCATCAATGCGATCGTCCGCGCCAATGGCAAGAGTGGGAAATCAATTTACTTAAACAAATTGCTAATCAATTAGCGATCGCCATTCAGCAATCTTACCTCTACGAACAGGTACAATCAGAGCTGGCTATCCGCAAGGAAACAGAAAAGGCGATCGCTTTACAACTGCAACGGCAGCGAACTTTGGGAGCGATCGCCCAGCAAATTCGCGAATCGTTGGATATTAACGAAATTTTGGCGACTGTGACACAGCAAGTCAAAGAAATCTTGCAAGGCGATCGAATCATCGTAATCCGGCTATTTGACAATGGCAGAAGTCAAATAGTTGAAGAATCTGTGTTGACCGAGTTTCCCGCGCTCAAAAACCTTTACTGGGACGACCAACTGTGGTCTCAAGAAATCCTCAACCACTATTGCCAGGGCAATCCCCGTATCGTCCCCGATATAATCACCGATATGGGGACTAATTGCTTGGTGGAATACGCAAGCGTTGGTCAAGTCAAGTCCAAAATGGTTGCACCTATCCTGCAAGAAGTCCGAAGCAGCGAAAGCCATAGAGGGGTTGCCCCCGGGCAAACCAACAAGCTCTGGGGGGTTTTAGTTGTCCATGCTTGCCGAGAAAAGCGAGTCTGGCAAGAGTCGGAAGCACAACTCCTGCAACAAATTGCTAACCAGTTGGCGATCGCGGTTCAACAAGCTAGCCTATTTGAGCAGTTGCAGCAACAACTCACCGAACGGCAACAAGCCCAGCAGCAACTCACCGAGCGCAACCAACAACTGGGAGCCTCTAACGAAGAACTGGCCCGTGCTACCCGTCTCAAAGACGAATTTCTTGCCAACATGAGCCACGAACTCCGCACGCCCCTTAACGCCATTCTGGGCATGAGCGAGGGGCTACAAGAGCAAGTATTTGGCATCGTCAACCAACAACAAATCAAAGCTTTACAAACCATTGAGCGCAGTAGCTCTCACTTGCTAGAGTTAATCAACGACATTTTGGATGTCGCCAAAATTGAATCCGGTCAAATGGAGCTCGATTGCACCCCAGTTTCAATCAATCATCTCTGTCAATCCAGTCTGCCATTTATTAAACAACAAGCCCTGCAAAAACGCATCCAACTAGAGATTAAAGTGCCACTCAATCTGCCCGACTTATTGATGGATGAACGGCGGATGCGCCAAGTCTTGATCAACCTGCTCAACAACGCGGTAAAATTCACTCCTAGCGGAGGACGCATCACCCTAGAAGTCAGCCGTCAACAGCGCCGGGCCGACCCAGATTCTGCCGATTCCCCACCCCATTTTTTGGTCAAAGAGACTCTGCGAATTGCCGTCATCGATACAGGTATTGGTATTGCCCCAGAACATATCAACAAACTGTTTCAGCCCTTTATCCAAATCGATGGCGCCCTGAATCGTCAATATCAGGGGACAGGCTTGGGGCTTGCCCTGGTGAAACGCATTGTCGAACTCCACGGCGGGCAGGTGTTGCTCACCAGCGAGGTGGGTGTAGGAAGTTGCTTCACGATCGAACTCGAGGGCAGGCACGGGGGCATCGAATTGGAGGGCAGGCACGGGGGCATCGAATTGGAGGGCAGGCACGGGGGCATCGAATTGGAGGGCAGGCACGGGGGCACTGCCCCTACTGGTGCGCCCTCCTCTGTTGCCCTGGAATCCCAGACAGAGCCCCGCATCGAACCCAGCGGGCCCCAACAGCAGGGAGGCTCTCCCTTAATCTTGCTGGCGGAAGACAATGAAGCCAATATCACTACGATTTCGAGCTACCTGAAAGCTAAAGGCTATCGCATTCTCTTGGCTAAGAATGGAGAGGAGGCGATCGCCCTGGCCAAGTCGGAAAACCCCAATCTAATTCTGATGGACATTCAAATGCCTGGTATGGATGGTCTAGAAGCTATGCAGCAGATTCGCTGCGATCCAAACTTAGTTGATCTGCCGATCGTTGCCCTAACTGCCTTAGCCATGACGGGCGATCGCGATCGTTGCCTTGCCGCCGGAGCCAATGATTACCTCACCAAACCCGTCAAGCTGAAGCAATTGGCAAGCACTATTCAACAACTTTTAGCTTCTAAGTAAGGATAACCCGTGAATAGACCATCCGTTTTAATCATTGACGACGAACCCAATAATTTTGATGTAATTGAAACCCTCTTGAGTGAGCAAGACTATCAATTGCATTACGCTGCCAGCGGGCAAGAAGCGATCGCATCCCTCGACATATTTGATCCCGATCTTATTTTGCTGGATGTGATGATGCCAGGAATAGATGGTATCGAAGTTTGTCGGCAAATCAAAGCCATGTCAAAATGGCAAGCCGTTCCCATCATTATGGTGACAGCATTAAACTCAAAATCAGACCTTGCCCGTTGTCTCACTGCCGGCGCTGACGACTTCATTAGTAAACCTGTAACTGCTCTTGAACTGCGTGCCCGAGTTCACTCCATGCTGCGAATTAAGCACCAGTATGACGACCTGCAAAGCTTACTAAAATTGCGGGAAGATATGGTTAAAATGGTAGTCCACGATTTACGCAATCCCCTGGCTGGTATCTTGCTTGGCTTGGAACTCCTAAAAAGCATAGAGTATCCTAGAGAACAACAACAAACCCAACTGGAGCGACTTTACTCATCAGCACAAGCTATACAGCTATTAATTGATGATTTATTGCAAATGGCTTTACTCGAAGCAGGTGAAAATCGTCTCAATTACGCAGAGGTTTATTTGTGCGATATCATAGAGTCTGCCATATCAAACTTTGAAGTAATCGCTGCTAAAAAAAATCAGTTGCTGGTCGCTCAGTTACCTGAAGAAACCAGTAGGAAAGTCTCGGTTGATGCCACCCTGATACATCGAGCGCTGGATAATCTCCTCTCGAATGCCATTAAGTTTTCCCCACGCAATAGTCAAATCATAGTGAATGTAGAATTCCTCACATCTGGCCATGCAAAAATCCAGGTTATCGACTCTGGACCGGGTGTTCCTGATACATTGCGACACAAGATTTTTGAGAAATACGAGATTGGAAATCTGATGTCGGAGGTCTCTCAAATAGGGTTGGGTTTAGCTTTCTGCAAAATGGTCGTTGAGGCACATGGGGGCGAAATTGGTGTGAGAAGCAACCAACCAAAAGGTGCCATTTTTGAAATCACTTTGGCAGCCTAGCTGACGGGTATCACCTGAACTCATAAAACTTTCTACATTATTGGAGTCGTTAAAATTATGTCTCAATTCTCTATCTTAATTGTTGATGATGAGCCGGATAACTTTGATGTGATTGAAACCCTGTTATCAGAGCAGGATTATCAATTGCATTATGCTGCCAGCGGGCAAGAAGCGATCGCATCCCTCGATATATTTGATCCGGCTCTTATTTTGCTGGATGTGATGATGCCGGGAATAGACGGCATCGAGATTTGCCGGCAAATCAAAGCCATGCCAAAATGGCAAGCCGTTCCCATCATTATGGTGACAGCATTAAACAGAAAGTCAGACCTTGCCAACTGTCTAACTGCCGGAGCCGACGACTTCATCAGTAAACCTGTAAATGCTATTGAAATGCGTGCTCGCGTGCATTCCATGCTCAGAATCAAGCAACAGTATGATAATATCCAGAACTTATACCACATCCAAGAAAATACCATCAATGCCTTGGAAAGCACCCTCAATGAGCTGCGTGGGAACTTAGCTTCTAGTCTATCCCACGAACTGAATACGCCCCTCAATGGCATCTTAGCCACGATCGGGTTGCTCAAGGACGATATCGAAGACATGGATATCGCCGAAATCCGTGAGATGTTAGGGTGGGCCGATGAATCTGGCCGTCGCCTAGAAAAATTAACGAAAAAATTCCTGATTTATTTAGAATTAGAACTATCCGCAAGTCGCCAGCACAAGATCGAATCTGCCCAAACTCTATTTTCAGCTTCCGCCATTGAAGCCGAGTTGAAATACCAGGCTCAGAGCGTCAATCGTAGCAACGATATGTTGTTCACTCTTGAGGAAGCGGAGATCGCTCTATCAGAGCGATATCTATCAACGATTCTCCATGAATTAATTGATAATGCACTGAAATTCTCCTCACCAGAGACAACCATTAAAGTTAGTAGTCAAGTCCTAGGGGAGATGCTGCATTTATCTGTACATGACTCCGGGCAGGGCATGACAGAAGAGCAAATTGCTAAAATTGGTGCCTTCATGCAGTTTGAGCGCAAGAGCTATGAGCAGCAGGGTACCGGTATCGGCTTAAAAATTGTCCAGAAAATTGTCGAACTGGCAGGAGGAGAGTTCTCAATTACCAGCATCTATAAAAAGGAAACAACGGTACATCTCACTCTGCCGATTGTCGGCAAATAGCAATCGATTCCGGTGCAACCGGAATCATTGTTGACTGTTGACTGTTGACGGTTGACTGTTGACGGTTGACTGTTGACGGTGAGTCAAAAAAATGAAAATTGCGCGAATTATTTGTTGGCATCGGGATTCGACTTTACGCCCGACGATGAAGGGCGGATTTGATATCATATCATGTCCGATTGATTAACCATAATATCCCGGTCGGGGCGGGTTTTTGAGATTGTCAATTCTTGGCAAGTATTGTTGGTGAACCCGCCCCTACGAAAATCGCGGTCGATCAACCGGATTTGATATCATTCCGGCGCAGCCGGAATTGATATGAGAAGGAATAAATTTGCTTTGCCTGGGAATGGCAACACATCAAAAAAGATGAACGAGCAGGACAAATATTTGACTCGGAATTAGAGCTTGCTTCTGCGGTAATTCATGGGGTGGAAGGTAAAGAAAAAACCGTACACAACCTTACACAACCTATTAAATTTAACTCGAATCACCCTACTTAATCTTTTGTTACATACGGGCGAATTTTCCCAGCGACTTACTTAGTTCTGGTGCAAGCTACAATTGCAGCAAGAGGGCGATCGCACTTTATCTGCACCCGCTACCACTAAAACCGTTCGTAAAAACCTACCCAAATCTGGACAGAAGTAGAAACTTCTACCCCGAGTAACGAACGTGCAGGTTAAGGCTTTCCGAAGCCTACGTTGGGAGGGTCATGACACCAGAAAATAAACGCCAGTTTTCTGCCCTGTCGAACTAGGTTAAAAAGTCGTGGTGAAAGGTTTATAAGCCCGTGCCTAGTTCCGAACAAGCCCTCTCAACATTACCGAGGCAAACATTACTTAATTGGATGACAGAAGATGTCAAACTACGTTTTTCTCATTGACGCTCAAAAAACACCGATGAATCCAATTCATCCAGTACAGGCAAGGAAATTATTAGAGCAGGGTAAAGCTGCTGTTTTTCGCAGATATCCCTTTACTCTAATTCTGAAACGAGCTATCGATATTCCAGTTGTTCATCCTCTTACTCTCAAAATCGATCCGGGTTCAAAAGTTACGGGATTTGCTCTTGTAACCGACCGGGATGAGGTTATTTGGGGGATGGAATTGAAGCATCGCGGGCAACAAATTAAACTAGCTCTTGACTCTCGTAGGTCTTTACGGAGAGGTCGGAGAAACCGCAATACACGCTACCGCCAGCCGCGTTTTCTGAACCGTTCGCGCCCTCAAGGGTGGCTAGCACCAAGTTTAAGGCATCGGGTTTTAACCACAGAAACTTGGGTCAAGCGTCTGTGTAAATTTGCTCCTATTGGTGAAATCAGACAGGAGTTAGTTAAGTTTGACACGCAAGCGCTAGAAAATCCAGAGATTAGCGGGTGCGAATACCAACAAGGCACTTTGTTTGGGTACGAGAGCCGCGAGTATTTATTAGAAAAGTGGCAAAGAAACTGTGCTTATTGCGGGATTGAAAATGTTCCTTTACAGATCGAGCATATTCACCCTAGAGCGAAAGGAGGTAGCAACCGTATCTCTAATCTGTGCTTAGCTTGTGAGAAATGCAACATCAAGAAAGGAACCAAATTAATTGAGCAGTTTCTCTCAAAAAAGCCCGATTTACTAAAGCGGATCTTAGGTCAAGCCAAGCGACCTTGTTTGGATGCAGCAGCCGTTAATGCTACCCGATGGGCATTGTTTAATCAACTCAAAAAAACAGGTTTGCCAGTCACAACAGGTACAGGAGGACAAACCAAATACAACAGGACTCGGTTGGGATTGCAAAAAACTCACTGGCTGGATGCAGCTTGTGTGGGTATCACCCAAACGCTGCAAGTCTTAACAGAGCGCATTCTCAATGTCACTGCAACTGGTTTTGGTGGAAGGCAGCGCTGCCAAACGGATAAATATGGCTATCCAGTCAAGCATCGCCCGCTGCGTCCAATTTTTGGCTTTTGTACTGGCGATATTGTTCGAGCCGATGTGCCGAAAGGTAAGTATCAAGGAACATTTACAACTAGAGTCTGCCCTATGTCGGATGGAAGAGGTGAGTTCATTATCAACAAAAAACGGTTTTCAGTAAGGCTCGATTACTGTAAAGCCATCCATCGCAAAGATGGTTACAGTTATGTCTGATATCTGAACAAAAACGGTAGTAATGTCCAGGTATGGGTAGAGATTATCGAGCAGTTCTTAACCCCGAAAGCTGCCAATACGCTACAATAACAACAGCAAAACTTCACTTATTGAAAATGTCCCAAGTTCTTACAGTCTCTTGCAAATTGGAAGTATCGCAGCAGCAGGTTGAAAAGCTGAATGCGGTACTGACTGCCTTTGCAAAATGCTGTGAGTACGTGAACACCCATACACCCGAAAAGCTGACGAATCAGATTGCTGTTCAGTCCTTGATTTACAAGGAAGCGCGATCGCATTCTGGGCTGTCTGCTCAAATGACGATTCACGCAATTCGTAGAGTTTGCGCTAATCGCAAAACGGCAAAGCAAAAGGGTAAGCCCGTTAAGAAGTTTGCCCCCACTTCTGCCACTTACGACGCGAGAACTTTCACATAGAGGCGAATCGGATTGGTTGGTCAGCTTGACCATGCTCAAGGGCAGAGAAAAGTTTAAGCTGCACATTGGTAATTACCAAAAACACTTGCTGCAAGGACAAGACCCCAAAACGGCAACTTTGGTAAAGCGCAACGATGGTAGCTTTTATCTGAACATTCAGCTTGAGTCTGAGCCACCAGAGAAACAAAAGACTGATGATGTCTTGGGTGTTGATTTGGGACGCACAGACATTGCTTGTACATCTGCTGGAGAGAAATTCAGTGGCAAACAGGTAACACAAGCCAGAGACAGATATAGCCGTGTACGGGCTTCGTTACAGCGTCAAGCGTCCAAAGGCACAAGGTCTACTCGTAGAAGGGCGAGACAGATTTTGCAACGGTTGAGTGGACGAGAACGGAGATTCCAGACATGGCTGAACCATACCATCAGCTATCGACTGATCCAGCAAGCCAAGACATCAAATCAGGCTATTACCCTGGAAGACTTGACCGGAATCAGAGAGCGTACCAATGAACTGCCACGGTCTAAAACAGAACGGAGACGCAGCAATAGTTGGGCGTTCTACCAGTTGCGCCAATTCCTGACCTATAAAGGCGTGAAATTTGGCGTTGATGTAAGACTGGTTGATCCGCGCTATACCTCCAAAACTTGTCACTGTTGCAAGGTGATTGGCAATCGCCAAGGTAAGCGGTTTGAGTGCCTGAATGAGCGATGCGGATGGATTGGCGATGCCGATGTGAATGGAGCAAGAAATATTGCTACATTGGGGCAGATCGTAAACCTGCCCGGAGGTTCCGAGATAATGTCCTGCTCTTTGCAGGAAGTTGTCTTGAGGGCTACTGAAAGCCCGCACTCTATGCAAAGCATGAGTGTCGGGTAGTTTACAGCATAACCCTTTTATTTGCCACTCCCCTCATGCCTTTGCCGCGCCTGTTAACCTTAATTGCTGCTTTCTGCCTCACCCTGGGGCTGATTATTGGGCTGGTGAGTTCCTTAACAGGGCTTTACAGTCAAGTTGCGTGGTCTGCTTCTCCGCTGCTGGCTAATTTGCTAATTTTCCTGATAATTGTACTTTTGGGAACGCTAATTTTTGCGCTGGTTTACTATTTTAGGCTGCTGCAACGCCCTCAGAAAGTTAAGGGAAAACGGCCGATTACTCCGAAGATTCCTGTTGTGAAAAGTGAAGCAGCTTCGGAAAATCTCAAAGCAATCAGGCAACAAGTCGATCGCATTCAAGATGAAGTAGCGCGGCAAGCTTTGCTGTTGAGAGCCCGCGAAATTGAAGCTAGCATGGCTCGTGGCAGCGTTCGAGTAGTGGTTTTCGGCACCGGTTCTGCGGGCAAAACTTCCGCTGTGAATGCGCTGGTGGGGCGGATGGCGGGACAGGTGGGCGCGCCGATGGGAACTACCGAAGTTGGGGAAACTTACACTCTGAAATTGAAAGGAATCGATCGAGAATTAGCAATTACCGATACCCCAGGCATCTTGGAAGCGGGAGTTGCGGGAACTTACAGAGAGGAATTGGCGAGGCAGTTGGCGGCGAGGGCAGATTTGATCTTATTTGTTTTGGACGGCGATTTACGCAAATCCGAGTACGAACCGCTGCGGACTTTGGCGGAAATTGGCAAAAGGTCGATCGTGGTTTTTAATAAAGTTGACCTTTATCCCGACACCGACAGAGATGAAATTCTCGATCGACTGCGGCAGCGAGTCAAAGGTTTTGTATCAGCAATGGATGTAGTAGCCATTAGCGCCAATCCGCAAAAAGTTGTACTAGAAGACGGCACAATTTTTCAGCCAGACCCGGATATTATGCCATTAATTCGGCGCGTCGCTGCGATTTTGCGAGCCGAAGGCGAAGACTTAATTGCGGACAATATTTTGCTGCAATCTCAGCACTTGGGAGACCAAGCGCGCAAGTTAATTGATGCTCAAAGAAGGCGGCAAGCTGATAAAGCAGTAGAGCGCTTTCAGTGGATCGGAGCCGGAGTAATTGCTGTAACGCCTTTGCCAGTTGTGGATTTGTTAGCGACAGCAGCAGTTAACGCTCAAATGGTAGTAGAAATTGCTAAGATTTACGGCTGCGAATTAAACATCGATCGCGCGAAAGAACTGGCCTTGTCTCTAGCAAAAACCCTAGCAAGTTTGGGAATAGTTGAAGGCGTAATTCAAGTAGTGTCAAGGGCGCTGCAGTTAAGCGTAGCCGGGTTTGTACTTGGCAAAGCAATTCAAGCAGTCAGTGCGGCTTATTTAACCAGAATTGCCGGTAAAAGTTTTATTGAATATTTCCGCCATGACCAAGATTGGGGCGATGGTGGCATTGCCGAAGTCGTGCAAAGGCAGTTTCAGTTAAATCGGAAAGACGAGTTTGTCAAAGCATTTGTCAAAGATGCGATCGCCCGCGTTGTCGAACCTCTGAACATTTATCAGCAGGAATCGGAACCCGAATTAGAAATGTCAGCGGAATTGGAACCAGAAATAGAACCAGAATCCTTGTATCAGCCGCCGCAACAAGACGATTGGGAAACTTACAGCAACAAACGCAACGATGAGTGGTAATTGGGAATGGGGAATTGGGAATGGGGAATTGGGAATTGGGCATTGTCAACTGTCAACTGTCAACTAAGAGGGCGGGCACAGGGGCACCGCCCCTACCAACTGTCAACTGTCAACTGACTAATTTCGCGCCCCTAACAAATAAACCATCATTTCTCCTTTACCTTTAATCTCAACAGCACCGCGCTTTTTAAACCAAAATTTATCTTTCAAACGATCGTAAACCGCAGCAGTCACCTGAATTTCCCCCGGAATACCGCTTGATTCCATGCGCTGAGCAACATTTACTGTATCCCCCCACAAATCGTAACTAAATTTAGTTAAACCAATGACTCCCGCCACTACCCCACCAATATTTATCCCAATGCGGAGACTAAAGTTGTGATTGTTTTCGACATTGAAGCTAGTGAGAGCAGCTTGCATATCTAGTGCCATTTGGGCAATGGCAAAAGCGTGATTTTCCTGCGGTTCCGGCAAACCGCCAACTACCATGTAAGCGTCACCCATAGTTTTGATTTTCTCCAAACCGTGCCCTAACGATAACTCGTCAAATAGACTAAAAATTTGATTCAGAACTTTCACCGTTTCTGCCGCAGTTTTTTGAGAGGCAAAATTCGTAAATCCCACCAAATCGGCGAATAAAACACTGACATCCGAAAAGCTGTCAGCAATTATGCTTTGCCCCTCCTGCAAGCGCTCTGCAATCGATTTTGGCAAAATATTTAATAGCAATTCTTCAATTTTTTCTTTCTGAGACTTGGTTGTTTCCAAAAGCAACCGCGTTTCCCTTTCTGCCTGTTCCCGATAGGCGATTTCCTGCTGCAACATCAGATTGTTCTCCCTCAGTTGCAACTCTAGTTCCCGCAGCCGCAATTGATTTTCTACCCTAGCGATTACCTCTACGGTTTGAAAAGGTTTAGTAATGTAGTCCGCCCCGCCAGCATTAAAGGCTTTCACCTTCTCAGAAGCTTGTACCACAGCACTCAGAAAAATAATGGGAATGCCACGAGTGCGATCGCTCGCTTTCAAGCGACTGCAAACTTCATAGCCATCCATATCGGGCATCATAATATCCAGCAAAATCAAGTCAGGCTGAGCCAAATCCACAGCATCGAGTGCCAGTTGACCGCTAGATGCAGCTTCTACTTTATAGCCTTTCCTGGATAAGATCAGCTCCAGTAACAATAAATTGTTAAGACTGTCGTCCACAATTAAAATACTGCCCCTTAATTTTTCTGAAGATGGTTGATTCATCGGCTTGCTACGGGCTTAGTTAAACTTAAAATTTGTTTTAATTTATAAATTACGCACGGATGCGTCCAAACCTATTTTTTTCACGGAAAGACGCATTGCTGAAGGCAAGCAAGAGGAAAAGAAAACAGGTTTGTGATTGCATGATCGCCTCCTGAACTCACATTTATTATACTAATTTGTCAAAACAGCGAAAGCTGGGGCTAAAACTTCATATTGCGGATAAATTCGATCGCCCTGGGCGTCGATTGATTGACTGGCGAATTGATGCACTGCTTGCTGGCTGGTTTTGAAACCAAAAATATCCCACAAGCCCCACCGCTGCAATTGGCACTACAAAAGACAAAAGAGACTACCCGGACACTTTGCAGGGATAATTTGCGCGAAATTCTGACAAGAGTTGGATTCAAAAGTACGATCGACATCTTGGGCGGTTGAGAAATGGGCGTGATTTTTTAATCAGATGCTCCCTGAGTCTCCGGTGCCGCATTATATTAAGAAATATAACAATAATTTTACAGATTGGGGAGACTCCGGGGGGGATCAAGTCAATCGATTTTAGATTTTAGATTGTAGATTTTAGATTTGAAGCATTGACCCCACGGATAAATTCGGGGGCTCCTTTATCGGATACAGGTTTTTTATTTCTCCACAGATGAATCCGGGGGCTTGTATCCTGGATGCTTTCGGTCGAACCGAGCGATCGGATCGAACACAACTTTGATAAGATGTAAGATTGACAACAAAATTTGCTATTGTGCGTCCGGGTAAAAACAATGAGCGATCGACCAATTATTCTCGGTATTGTCGGAGACAGCGCAGCGGGCAAAACCACCCTGACGCGGGGAATTGCCCAAGTATTGGGGCCAGAAAATGTCACTGTGATTTGCACTGACGACTATCATCGCTACGACAGAAAGCAGCGGGCAGAAATCGGAATCACAGCATTGCATCCCGACTGCAATTACCTCGACATCATGCAGCAGCATCTCAGCCTGCTGCGTACCGGACAAGCAATTCTCAAACCCATCTACAACCACACCACAGGTACATTCGACCCACCGGAATACATCAAGCCCAGCAAATTTGTCATAGTTGAAGGTTTGCTGGGTTACGCAACCCGAACAATCCGCGATTCTTACGACGTAAAAGTGTATCTTGCTCCTCCCGAAGAGTTGCGAAGTCAGTGGAAAGTTAAGCGCGATGTCATGAAGCGCGGTTATACTGAAGAACAGGTGCTTGCAGAAATAAAAAAACGGGAACCGGACTCTGAAGACTTCATTCGTCCTCAGCGCAAATCGGCCGATGTTGTAGTTAGTTTTTACCCGCCCGAAGCGGACAATGAATCGAATTTGAGCGTCCGTTTAGTGCTCAGACCTACAATTCCTCACCCTGATTTTACTGAAATTTTAGGTCGAGGCAGCGAGAGTTTTAAACCTGCAATTCGCTTGGGACTCGATCGGGATATGGGCAAACCTGTTGACGTTTTGGAAGTAGACTCCCACGCTACCAGCGAGCAAGTAAACGAACTGGAAATGATGTTGTGTAGCGAGTTGCCACACCTGCGGGGATTTTGCTCCGCCCAAGGCAACCCGGAAATTGGCAAACTTATCGGCACAACGGGCGAAGTTTTGCAAAGTTACCCGCTAGCTTTGACGCAGTTGCTAGTTGCATATCACATGATGAAAGCAATTCATGTCTATTAGTTAGTTGGCAGTTGTTGGTTGTTAGTTGTTGGTTGTTATTGCAAGGATTAATAACCAATAACCAATAACCAATAACTAATGTAGTCGCAAAGTCGGGTTAGTAGTGCCTAATTGCTGAAGTGGCATGGAGACTGGCAACTGACTTTGAGGTGCGGGCAGCATTTCGCCTCGGAAGTCAAGGAGGGTGACGAGCAGCAGGTAGGCAACTGCTAAAACTATAGAAATCACCCCAGTGATAATAGCAATAATTTTTGAACGATCCATATTTAGCAAATTTTAACTACAGCTAATATTAGTTTAACATTAAAAATAGCAATTATTACTTAACTTGTGCAATAGAATATAATCAGGTGCTAGTTATTTCTGTGACAAAAATGGAACCTCTTGTAGATGCGCCAAATCCCATAGAGATGCCCAGAGCTACCCCAGTGGTGGAAACATTTAATCTGGGGAAGTTCTACCGTACCGGCTTCTGGATGAATGAAAAAATTGAATCGCTCAAAAATTGCACTCTGACTGTCTCTGAGGGGGAAACTTTTGGGTTATTAGGGCAAAATGGAGCGGGGAAAACTACGCTGCTGAAAACTTTGCTGGGTATAGTGCGCCCCACTTCTGGCCGGGCGCTGCTGTTGGGGAAGCCTTTGGGCGATCGCACTGTGAAGCAGCGAGTCGGCTATTTGCCAGAAAATCCCTATTTTTACGATTATCTCACGGGCTGGGAATTCTTGCAATTTGCGGCGGGGTTATTTCAAATTCCCCCCTCGATTCAGCGGCAGCGAATTCCGAATTTGCTAGATTTAGTTGGGCTATCTCAATCGGCGGCAATTAAAAAACAGTTGCGCCAGTATTCTAAGGGAATGCTGCAACGGATCGGCATGGCTCAAGCTTTGATTAACAATCCCGATGTGGTATTTTTAGATGAGCCGATGTCGGGTTTAGATCCGATGGGGCGCTATCAGATGCGGGAGATAATTTTATCGCTGAAAAATCAAGGAAAAACGATTTTTTTTAATTCGCATATATTGTCTGATGTGGAGAAGATTTGCGATCGAGTGGCAATTTTGGCGAAGGGTGAGTTAATTTGCATTGGTGCGATCGACGAACTCCTCGGCAATACTGAAACTTACCGGGTTGAAGGTAGGGGCGGACACTTGAATATCCTGAAAAAATGGATACCGGATATGGAAGTTGATGATGATTTGTGGTACGGCCATTTGCAGGGCACTCCGAAGGAGTTTATTTCTAGTCTGAGCGGTACGGGAGGGCAGCTAATTGGGATGAATTTGGCTAAGCCTAGTTTGGAAGATTTTTTTATGCAGCAACTGCAAGAAAGAGGGATTTATTCTAGTGGTTGAAGTATCTTAAAAGAGGTAGATTGGGATTGATGGTGGCGCGGGGGCGGGTTTACGAGATTGTGGGTTTTGGGCAATTATTGTCGGTGAACCCGCCCCTACAAAGTTATTAATAATAGTGAAAGATATCAGTTTAATCTCACATTCTGCGCCATTGTCATGGCTCCTGTAGGGGCGGGTTCACCAACAGATTTAACGGTGCAGACAGGTTAAATAAACCCGCCCTCTCCAGGTTTTTATAGTTATTTTGAAAGAGGTAGATTGGGATTGATGGTGGTGTGGGGGCGGGTTTATGAAATTGTGGGTTTTGGGCAATTATTGTCGGTGAACCCGCCCCTACAGAGTTATTGAAAATGGTGCAATATATCAGTTTAATCTCACCTTCTGCGCCATTTTCATACATCCTGTAGGGGCGGGTTCACCAACAGATTTAACGGTGCAGACAGGTTAAATAAACCCGCCCTCCAGGTTTTTCTAGTTATCTTAAAAGAGGTAGATTGCGATTGATGGTGGCGCGGGGGCGGGTTTATGAGATTGTGGGTTTTTGGCAATTATTGTCGGTGAACCCGCCCCTACAGAGTTATGTTTTTTACTTCCGTTAACAATGGCAACGGTAGATTTGCACATACTAACTCTGCACAATTCCACTGCCGCAGATACTCACAAACTTCAGAAATAATCGCATTTGCTGCATCTAAATCTTGTGCTTGAGAAGCATGATAGTGCGCTCTGATTAGGGGCTTAATATCCTCGATATCTTGCCATTCAGATTTAGGTTTGAGGGGAATGCTGATATAATAATTATAGGCTTGGCTGTGGGCGGTACGGAGATTTTCAGGGTTTTGACTTAGCAGGTACTCGCCCTTTTCTCGGACTAGCGGATGCAAGTGATAGGATTTGAGTTGGCGATCGTAATATAGCAATTGTCGGCGCTTGAGTGCCTGAATAATATTTTCTTTAAGTTCATACTTGCTGAATTCTGGCATTTGAGCGCTAATTCCTGCAAAAGATAGCGGATATTCTGAGGTTTGATAGACCGAAATTCGGCTGAGACAAGTTTGCTCGCCGTCGCCCAGACGCGCTATCATTTCATCGATCGCTCTTTCAATGTCTCGAATCAGCAACCAGTCTCTCTGGTGCAGAAAAATCCCGACATTTCCCTGAAACTCGGTATCGTCTCGAATCAAGGCTGCGACGAGTTGTAAGGCTTTGGGATGTCCACAATAGCGATCGCACATTTCGGCTAATTCTTCTGGATTTGCAGTCAGATTAAAAGATTGCAATAGGGCAACTGCGGCATCTTTATCCAATCCGTTTAGCTGGATTTCGCGGGTGACTGTTGACGGCAATTCGGCTAAGCTTTCGCGACTGGTGAAAATAATTTTGCTTTGATGTTCTGTTTCTAATAGTTGTTTGAATAACCAAGCATATTCTGCACAATCCTCTGCGAAATAACCAGCCGCTTTTGCCTCTCCTGCTTTCAAAAGTGTGTCGGCGCGATCGAAAACGAGTAAGCAAGGTTTTTCTCTGAGGATTTTGAGCAGATTTTCGGTTTTTTTGCCACAGTCACTTTGAGGATTGACGGCTGCGGTAATGTCGCCGTTGGAGAGGGTGAATAGCAGCGAGTCAATTGTGCGATCGAAGGGGGGTGCTTTGCCTGTTGCAGATTGCAAGGATTGCCAAGCGGCGCAGGTGAAGGGCGTATTTTCTGTGTGGAGTTGGCGAATTAGTTGGCTGACGAGGCTGGTTTTTCCGATTCCCGGTAATCCGACAATTGAGATGGCGATGGGAACCCCCCCAGCCCAGGGCGGGCACGGGGGCAGGGGCGGGCACGGGGGCACCGCCCCTACAGTGTGGGGTTCAACAATTAGGGTTTTTAAGATATCGAGTTCTTGTGTGCGCTGTACCCAATTTCTGACGGGGGGTAAGTTTTCTGGGAGGGGGAAAGTGCGATCGGTTTGGTTTTCTAGGGCGATATCTGCGATCGCGGCTGATAGTAATTCTGGTTCTTGAATTTCCCGCGCAACAATGTCTTGCCAGTTTTTCACACCTACAGCTTTGCAAATGTGTATAAAAGTCTCTCGTCTAATTGGTTGCTGCGTCCAAAATCGTTTTAAAGTTGCTTTTGAAGTAAGAGCAGCCTGACACCAGAGCTCATCTGCTTTATTCCATCCGAGATTGCGTCTTACCATGTCAATGATTTTTAGCCCTTCTTCGGATGCTCTGAGCAAACCTGCCATTGCTACTCCTCTACGGAAATTCTGCCTTAGTAAATAATGTTACATGATTTGGTGAGCCAAAAAGTGAGCCAAATGAGCCAAATGAGCCAAGTGAGCCTTTGATGTTGAGCCAAATGGTGAGCCGTTAAGCCTATACAGATTCAGGATTGTGGAGTATTGTGAAATGATGTGTTTGGTTGTCAGGTACGTTTGACGGTGCATCTGGCGGGCGATCGGGCATACAGCTTATCTGCTGTTGGAGCAATGTAAAGTTTTATTACAAAAACTGGGCGAACTGCATAAAAAGCAGAGGAAGGCCCTGATAGATATCTAGGAAGGCTTGCAAGGCGGGCTTTGCTGGTTTTGAGGCAACTATATTTGTGAGGAGATGGGATTATGCAATTACTGACAGATGATGTGTTGTTGGGTAGTGCAGTGGATGCAAGTGCGATCGCTACTGCTAAAAGCAATTCTGTTGGCTTCATATCATTGTGCTTAATTCATTTGCCATGTTGAAAAGTTTACACAATCGACACCGTAATTCTTCTTTTTTAGGCTTGTTACTTTTGGAAGTATTCAAGTATCTTGTGTTCCCAATTAGGGTAGCCGAAGCTACCACGTATTCTGTAATACCTACTTCAGAGACGAATAATTGGGTATGTTATATGCAAAAAGGAGATGGTAGAGTGGTGAATCTAACAAGCCTATGTGCCCCCAAAACTCTAAATCCACTAAGGCAATTGTTAACAACTAAGCAATGTCATAAGTGTAATTTGAGCGGTGTAAATTTGAGTGAATCCGACCTACATGATGCTAATTTAAGTGGTGCAGATTTGACGGGAGCCAACTTAAAAGGAGCTAATTTGTTAGGTGCAGATTTGACGGGAGCCAACTTGAAAGGAGCTAATTTATTTGGTGCTAACTTAGCTGGTACTCTTCTAAAGAGCGCTGACCTTAGCGGTGCCACAATGCCTGACGGCACAATAAACCAGTAAAAACAATTACAGGTCAGTCAGACCAACACTTAAATTCAATTGCGATCTTACTAAAAATCACGCATTAGATCGCTTGTCCTGTATTAGCAATGAACCATGAAATTTTTCAATCTACCCAAAATCTGGATGCGCTTGCTGATCGCCTTTACAATAGCTATATCCATACCCCTTCTGTGGGAAGTAACACATGGCAGTAGCTTGGCACAAGTTTTAGTCCAACCAAGAGTTCGGAGGATAGGTCTTCCGTTTAAGGCAGGTCAATATTGGTATGTTTGCCAAGGTTACAATCAACCAACAATTAGTCATGGAAATACTTTTGCTTTTGACTTGTCTTTTGCAAAAAACAGTTTTAGACCAGGAGGAACAGGATGCCAACCAGGTACAAATAGTGCGTCCAACAACCAACCAGTTTTGGCACCTGCAACAGGAAATGTAACTTACATTAATGGTTGGAATGAATTTGTCTGTCTATCGCCTGAATCTGGGGGTGGGAGCCTATTTATTGGTCATTTAAATCCTGCTAGCAGAGTGAAGCCTGGACGTGTAGAAGAAGGAACTGTACTGGGTACGGTAAATCCAGAAAGATCTACTCCCAGCGGATATGCTCACATACACATTGAGCCACGTAAAAACCCGTCATGTACCGGTGGTATAGCTGCGTCAGTGCCTCTTGACGATGCCAATAGCTTTCGGTTCTATGAGTCGCCTAATCTACCAAATACAGGAGCCCGTAACCAGCATTATGGAACTGAGTTAGTAGGTCAGATGAGGCTTGAACCAAGGTTCCGTACTGTTAATGACTGGGCAACAAAACGCGGTTACAGAGGCGGTTATCCAAACTTCCATTGGACTAATTACGGAAAAGGGCCTGTTTACGGTTCAATGCTAATAAAAACTTCGGCAGCAGATTGGAGAGATATACCAGCTAGTGAATTAGGCAACCCTAAAACCCCAGAAGAGCGGTTTCGGGCTGTGAGTGACTGGGCAGCAAGAAATGGCTACAGAGGAGGATACCCAAACTTCCATCAGGCTAATTACGGCAGAGGTGTTGTCTACGGTGCTGTTCTAATCAAACGTGAAGCAGCAGACTGGCGGGACATCCCAGCTAACGAGTTGGGAAATCCTAAAACCCCAGAAGAGCGGTTTCGGGCTGTGAGTGACTGGGCAGCAAGAAATGGCTACAGAGGAGGATACCCAAA
>NZ_JAUBOZ010000033.1:62485-73469 GCF_036700475.1 Microcoleus sp. T2B6
CTTCCATCAGGCTAATTACGGCAGAGGTGTCGTTTACGGTGCTGTTCTCATCAAACGTGAGGCAGCAGATGGGCGAGATATATCTGTTAATGAACTCAATTAGTGATTAATTCTTTCCGAGTTCATTACATACTCAGAAGTTGAAACTTAGTAGTCCAGCGATCGCCTTCTCATTTATCTAAAACCACTAAGAGCGATCGCCTTTATTTTAACGAAGTGCGATCGCCCTTAATCTCTCCCCATCCATCCACCTTAATCTGCGGTTGCTAAAAAGAGCGAGATCCCTTACGACAAAAAGTGCGATATCCCTTAATCCCTCCCCATCCATCCACCTTCATCTGCAGTTCAAAAAAGAGCGAGATCCCTTACGACAAAAAGTGCGCTCGCCCTTTCTCCCATCCACATCCATCCCCGTTCATCTGCTGTTCAAAAAAGAGCGATCGCCCTTAATTCAAAAAGTGCGATAGCCCTTCATCTGCGGTTGCTCAAAAAAGCGATCGCCCTTAACACAAAAAGTGCGATCGCCCTTCCCATACTCATGCTCTTGATTCGACGGTGGGGATAACTTGAATTAGCCCCGTGTGAAAGGCTGTGTCGTAGGTAATAACCGGCAAATTTTCGAGTTCAGCTTGTGCCATAATCATCCGGTCAAAGGGGTCGCGGTGGGCAATGGGCAGGCGGCCAGCGCGGAGGGCATGAGCTGAAGTTATAGCTAGTTCGATAAATTTGGCTCGGTGGAGGATTTGCGAATATTCCTCCACAATCTGTTTGGCTTCGGGAAGTTTACCGATGCGATATTTGGTGGCTATTTCCCAAGCGGAAACAGTGCTAACAATGATATTAAAATCGGGGTTGCGAACGATCTCGCGGCATTGGGCATTGAGTTTGGGGTCATCAAAGAGCCACCACAGCAGGATATGGGTGTCGATAAGGTAGCTTATTCCCATTTTTCCAGTTCCTCTTCTGGTAGGGGTTCAAAAAAAGCATCACCGACTTCTCCCGTCAGTAAACCAGGGGTGCGGGGCTGTGGCTGTTCCCGTCCTAATCCGAGGCGAAAATAGTGAATCAAATCATAGATTTCTGCGAGTTTATCTTCGGGGATGTCTTGTAATTCTTGAACGATTTTCTGAATTAGCATAAATCAAATTCTCTGAGGGTTGCTGGTTAATCGATCGGGCTACAAGGGTTGCGGCTTTGTCTATTATGGCTCATTCTACAGGGGTCTAAGTCGGCGACGGGCGGCGGCGAGATCCCTTAATCCCTCCCCGTTCATCCGCCTTCATCTTCGGTTCAAAAAAGTACGATCGCCCTTCGCCCTCACAAATACTCTACCATTCCGACCATATCTTCCAGTGTGTAAATTTCATAGAGCAAAATCAAAGTTTCTATTACTTGTCCGATCGAACGACTCCCCTGTTTGAAATAAGCCACACCAGGATGATCCTTGCTCATACCAGCCATAACTAGAAAATCCCGATCCTGAGTGACAAGCACTCGCTGCTGTTGTTGAATAAACAACCACTGCTGCTCATCTATCTTAGTCCTTAATCCTGCTTCAACCGTTGTCGTCACATCAATACCATAGAGACGTAACGCCCTAGCAATGTCCCGATCGATATGCTCATCTAAATGAAACCTAATTCGCAGACTCACCTTTTAATTCCTTTATTTTTGCTTGTAACCTACCTGGATTTTGACGCATAAATTCATCCACAAAAGCATCATCTTCTGCCATTTCTCTGTCAATTGCTTGGCGATGATCGTAATAATAAGCCATAGCGTCATAAACTGCTGCTACAAGCAGATCGTATTTAGTGGCAATTTCTAAAAGAGAATAACCCATTTTTAGGTGCATCACCATCACATCTTGTACGGCGATTCTCGTCCCAGCAATCCGGGGTTTCCCGCCTCGTACTCCCGGTGTTCTTTCAATGTGTTCTACGCTTACTGTTGTTGTCATGATTTTTTATTAGGTATGATTCAAAAATAATACTATTATAGCCAAAACAGAGATTTTTACAAGCTCGCTCGCTTGGAATTTGGAATAATAGCGATCGCCCTTTCTTCCTTCCCCATCCATTCCCGTTCATCTGCGGTTGCTAAAAAGAGCGATCGCCCTTAACACAAAAAGTACGCGCGTGCGAAGCTATCCCGAAGGGAATCGCCCTTAAAATCAGAATAGACAAACAACATCTAATTTGTTATAATTGAGTAAAACTCAACCAACCGAGTTTTACCCAACTTTATAATAGCTGAAAGATATGTTTTGGATTCTGAAAAACTTAATCAGCACAGATCCACAAGGACACCTCAGTTTAAACCTCGAACCCAAGTCAACAGAGTATCGCGTTCTCGTCAACGAAGCCGGACAAATTTTATTAGACCCAATAACCAACATACCCGATCGCGAACAGTGGTTGTGGCAAAACCCCCAAGCATTAGCCGCCGTTAAGTGCGGCCTCGCGCAAGCAGCTAAAGGTGAAGTACATGATTTGGGTGACTTTTCTGAATATGCCGATCGGGATTTAAGCGTGATAAACCATCGTAAAATTAAATCACAGCAGTGAAAGCTAACTCGCATAAATGACCGACGAAACTCGACGAGAAATAGCGAGACGACTAGCTAGAGAACTAGAATCAAGGACTGTCATCTCACCCATAACACCCGGACAAGGCTTTCAAACTTTGGGTGAATTTAAAAGAACGATCGGGGTGGCAGGAGCGGGGTTAGCGTGGCATCATATAGTTGGGCAAACAACATCAAATTTACAGAGATTCGGGGCAGAAGCAATACACAATACAGGCAATCTCGTCCGGCTAGAACACGGTACTGGGTCAATTCATCAGGAAATTACCAATTTCTACAACTCCGTCCAACCTTAATTAACAGGTACGAATACTCTAACCGTGAGAGGGTGGCTCAGCACTCAATCTTTTGCAGAACAACAAGACTTTGGCATTAGAGTTATTATAGCTTTCGGAGGAACAGTTTAATGCTGACTCTAGATATCCAATCAATCCTCAATTCTATTCCCAATGAAATTAGCTGGCAAGACATCGTACAGTTTGAAAATCTAGACGCTCGTGTTAGCATTGCTAATGACCTTTGTGCTAACATTATTGGTGTCAATGAAAGTACGATCGAATTGTGTCCTAATGAAAATCCTCCCGATCGTTTAGAACAACTGGTTTGGTGGTGGGTTGTGCGTCCCGATTTAGGAGCGGCGATTGCCAAAGAAGCTCCTCAAGAACTCAAAAATATTATCAGTCAATACATTCTGCAAAATTGACAAAAACCAGCGCTCGTCTGTGGTTCAAAAAAGAGCGTGAAGCGAAGCTATCCCGAAGGGAATCGCCCTTACGACAAAAAGTGCGTGAAGCGGAGCTATCCCGTAGGGAATCGCCCTTAAAATCCGAATAGACAAACAACATCTAATTTGTTATAATTAAGTAAAACTCAACCAACCGAGTTTTACCCAACTTTATAATAGCTGAAAGATATGTTTTGGATTCTGAAAAACTTAATCAGCTCAGATTCACAAGGACGCATCAGTTTAAACCTCGAACCCAAGTCAACAGAGTATCGCGTTCTCGTCAACGAAGCCGGACAAATTTTATTAGACCCAATAACCAACATACCCGATCGCACTTCATCGGGTTCTGAGATATCGCTGTTAAAATAGAAGCATCATTCCCTCATAACTCATCTCACCATAAAAGTGTATGAAAATAGAAGACTATCCACTGGCTAAAGAATTGATATTCGATGCCGAAGGCAACATTAGTCAAGTTATTCTAGATTATACCGACTATCAGTATTTCCTAGAAGCGATCGAAGATAAAGGACTTCTCCAGGCTATGCGCGAAGTAAAAAATGAAAACCCGTTAAATTTACAGCAAGCACTTGCAGAACTGGAAAGTGAATGAAAGTCGAATATCTACCCAGTTTTTTGAAAGATTTAAAAGCTCTTAAAAGTACGCCTGTGTTTGAGCAAATCAAGGATTTTGCTTTTGCGGAAATTCCCAATAGTAATGATTTACAAACAATTGTTAACTTAAAAAAATTGAAAGGTGAGGATAATGCGTATCGGCTTCGGGTTGGAGACTATCGAATAGGTTTTTATTTTGATGGCGAAACTCTTACTTTTGCCAGGGTGCTTCACCGGAAAGATATTTATCGCTACTTTCCACCATAAAGCTGTTTTTACTATGGCAGAATGTTTTGGGCAACTTCTCCTTGTCCTTTGAAATAGTAAATTAATGTATTCGTATCCAAAATGTACATCTAAAAGCTCTCCCGCAAGATGTCTTTCCCCGACTCGGCACGAATCTGTTCCAGAGTAGGAAAGTCTTCTGCCCATGTTCCAGCTAGGGAATAAACCAATTCTGTCCAAGGAGTTAAAGAATCTACTGTGTCGGTGGATTGGTTCTCATTCAGGTACTTGGCACGAATAAACTCAGCGAAAGTGAGAATTTCGCTAGCTTGGTTTTCGGGAAGGGTTTTGACGATCGCGTAAATCTGTTCAATGATAGTCATAATCTGGTGAGAAATAAACTGTCGTTAAATTTTATTTAAGCAATAGCGATCGGCTTTTTCGTGTCAGTTTTCATCTGGGGTTCAAAAAGAGCGATCGCCCTTAATCCAAAAAGTACGCGCGTGCGAAGCTATCCCGAAGGGAATCGCCCTTAAAATCGGAATAGACAAACAACATGGTATGGTTAACATGAAATTTGCGATCATCCATTACGTATGAGTGAAACAGTCTACATCGAAACCAGTATCTTGGGCTACCTCACCGCTAGAGCCACCAAAAACCTGATTATAGCTGCAAACATTGAGGTAACACGAGATTGGTGGGAATTTCGGCGAAGCAACTTCAGGCTCTACATCTCACAAGTTGTTTTGGACGAAATAGCAGAAGGTGACTCAGAGATTGCGACTCAACGTTTGGAGATACTTCGCGACTTTCCATTGCTGGAACTCAATCAAGCTGTACGAGACTTAGCAGGACAATTTCTCACACGAAGCAATCTTCCGCCTAAAGCTGCTGCTGATGCGGTTCATATTGTGGCAGCTACCGTTTACGATTTAGATTACCTGCTAACATGGAACTGTAAGCATATCGCTAACGCTCAAATTCAGAGAAAACTTGCAGAAATTAGTTTGGATTTGGGATACCAATTACCGATCATTTGTACGCCTTACGAACTACTAGGAGGTTGAATTTATGTGGCAAGATGAGATCGTGGAGAAAATTCACCAAATTCGCGAACAACACGCTAAGTCATTCAATTACGACTTGGATGCTATGTTTGCAGATTGGCAGAAAAAGCAGGCTAAAAGTGGAAGACAAATTATCTCAAAATCACTCAATCCACGCACTCAGCCAACCTCTATTTGTGGTTAAAAAAAGAGCGATCGCCCTTAACACAAAAAGTGCGATCGCCCCTTTCAATTCCTAACCAGAAATCACCTCACTCAAAAGATGAGCCTGAGAACCCTCAAGCCGAGGCCCGTGAACCTGCACCACCCTAGAAGCCAAGAAATTGCCCCAGCGCGCCGCTTGTGTAGAACTCAAACCGTTAGTAATTCCAAACAAAACACCCCCCGCAAAAGCATCCCCAGCACCCACAGTATCGATCGCCTTTACCGGAAATCCAGCCACATCAACAATCTGTTTGTTCTCCACCACCATGCAGCCTTTATCCCCATTAGTGATAAAAGCCAAATCCGAAATCTCGCTCATTTTCCGAGCGCACTCTTCCAGAGATTCCTCCTTAAAAAAGCTCCGAACTTCATCAGCATTGCAAAAAATTACATCGCAATATTCCGAAACCACCTTGTGAAAATCATCAGCAAATCGATCGACTAAAAAGCCATCCGAAAAAGTAAAAGCCACCTTCACACCCAGACGCTTAGACTGTTCCATCGTCTCAATGCTAGCCTTTCTCGGATCGGGAGCATCCCAAAGATAACCCTCAACATAACTGTACTTGCAGTGAGCCAGTCGATCGACATCAATATCAGTCGTCGCCAGAGTAGTAGAAACCCCCAGATTAGTACACATCGTGCGTTCCGCATCCGGCGTAGTCAGCACTACACAAGTACCCGTAGGCCCGTTCGACTCAGCAGCAGGATGCACGTTAAAATCAATCCCCGCCGCCAGCAAATCTTGGCGGTAAAATTCCCCGTTAGTATCCTTAGCAACCTTCCCCGAATAATACGCTTTACCGCCGCTCTGAGCCAAACCAATCATCGTATTTGCCGCCGAACCGCCCGATCGCATTTGCAGCGAATTGTGTTCTAAATCGTGCAAAATCCCCCCCTGCGTTTCTGAATTCATCAGCGTCATCCCGCCGCGATTCAGCCCGTGGCCGAGTACAAATTCATCTTCCACCAATGCTAGGATGTCTACAAGGGCATTGCCTACGCCAAACACATCCACGGAACCAGATTCTTGATTATTTTCTGTCATCGCTGCTTTTTTTTACACTAACTATCAACTCTATAATAAATCGGATTAAAGTCAACATCCCCACTCCCAATCTAAAGTCCCCAACTTAAAATCTAAAATTCACAATCCAAAATCCCCAATCTAAAATCTAAAATCCAAAATCTAAAATCGCTATGACTTGTCTCCCACCTCTGATCCAGCAAATGTTGCAGCCCGGTTTTTACCCGCACGGGGTGACTGAACCAGTGCAGCTAATTCAGACTCACGCTTCCTTTGTCCTGCTGACAGGAGATTATACTTACAAAATCAAGAAACCCGTCAATTTTGGCTTTTTAGACTATTCAACATTGGATAAAAGGCAGCATTTCTGCAACGAAGAATTGCTAATGAACCGACGCACTGCACCGGAAATTTATCTACAAGTTTTGCCAATTGTTCAAATTGGAGATTTATTTCAATTGGGCAGCAACTTACCTGCTATAAATTCTGGCGAGATTGCTGTAGAATACGTGCTGAAAATGCGAGAATTTCCTCAAGATTCGCTGTTACTCAGTTTGTTGGAACGCGGACTGTTGACCGAGCAAGTTATGGCAGACTTAGGGAGGGAAGTTGCCAAGTTTCACAGCACGGCAATTAGTAATAGCTACATTCGCACATTTGGCGAAGTCAGTCAGATTCGCACAGCAATAGACAACAATTACCTGATTTCGCAAAAATATATCGGCGGGCCGCAGACTCAGGCACATTTTCAGGAAACTAAAGATTATACAGATGCGTTTTTTGAAAAAAATCAAGAATTATTTAATCGCCGGATTGGCAATAATAAAATTCGCGAGTGCCACGGAGATTTGCACTTGCGGAATATAGCATTCTGGCCAGATAAAATCTTGCTGTTCGACTGCATTGAATTTAACGAGCCTTTTCGCTTTGTTGATGTCATGTACGATGTCGCTTTTACAGTAATGGATTTGGAATCGCGGGGGCGCAGAGACTTAGGCAATGCTTTTCTCAATACTTACATCGAACAAACAGGGGATTGGGAAGGACTGCAACTGTTGCCTTTGTATTTGAGCCGTCAAGCTTATGTTAGAGCAAAAGTAACTTCGTTAATGTTGGACGATTCCGCTATTTCAACAGACCAAAAAGCAGAGATTTCACAGACTGCGGCTCATTACTATAAATTGGCTTGGCAATACACAAAACCGCACCGGGGAAAGTTAACTTTGATGTCTGGTTTGTCTGGTTCTGGCAAGAGTACAGCGGCTCGATATTTGGCTCGCCGCACTGGGGCAATTCACATTCGATCCGATGCGGTTCGCAAACATTTAGGCGGAATTCCTTTAAATGAACGTGGCGGGCAAGATTTGTACTCGGATGAAATGACGGCACAGACTTATGGTAGATTGTTAGAGTTGGGGATAATTTTGGCTGAGCGAGGTTGGGATGTGATTTTAGATGCAAAGTTCGATCGCCAAAACTGGAGAACGGATGCGATTAATCAGGCTCAATCCCACGGCTTACCCCTGCAAATCATTTACTGCACCGCACCAATTGAAGTATTGCGAGAACGACTGCAACAGCGCAGGGGCGATATTGCCGACGCGACAGCAGAACTATTGAGTTCGCAGGAAGCATCTTTTGAACCTTGTACAGAATTAGAGCAAATTTCTGTAAACATTGTAGATACCGCGCAAGACTTAGAGGTACAATTAAACTTGATTTGTGGGGAGTAGTTGCAGATCGATCGCCCTTGCCAATTTGATTGTCTGCTAATATTGTAAATATCTTTCTTTGTTATTACAAACATAACTTGCAGCTTATGCCAAAATTTACCGGAGACTCCAAGGGGTTTAGCCCCGCGCTGATATGGTTTGTGTTGTTTACCGTTGGGTTTCGCTTAGTAGGATGTACGCTACCCCTGAGTCTTGGCCTTGGTGTCATTGGTGGCGTGGCAGCAGGTTTAATTGTCGCTTGGTGGCACAACGAATTACTACTCAACCCGAATTTAAGTTCCAAGGAGAAAACCTCGGATGCTATCCTCAATAAAGAAGTAGTGGAAAGGGAGAGCAAACTATATAGCAAAACCTCTAGGCGTGAAGCTCCTACATTGTTAGACTGGTTGTCCGGGCCAGAGGATCGTCGCTAGCTTTAGTCATTAGTCATTAGTCATTAGTCATTAGTCATTAGTCATTAGTCATTAGTCATTAGTCATTAGTCAACAGTCAACAGTCAACAGTCAACAGTCAACAGTCATTAGTCATTAGTCATTAGTTAACATTCACTAATGCCCTTCGTCCCAATACCCAATACTTCGGCTACACGATCGTACAATTTCCCCATGCCAAATTCCCAATTGAATGTTTGTATTTCTATCGAAACTCCTGCCACTGTTTATTTATCCTTTGGGGTTGAGTTGCCTGTTAATGATGGCGGCTTTAATAACACTTTGGAAGCGTCCGAAATGGGCGGCGGCGCCAATTGCTGCGGCTCTAATTATTTTACTGCTCGGAAGTAGCGGTTGGGTTTCAAAATCGTTAGTTCGATCGCTCGAATGGCAAAACTTACCAACCGCCGAACTCCCCCAAGCTGAAGCGATTATCGTCTTGGGCGGCGGTGTCAAAGCAGCTTTACCTCCCCGTCCTTGGGTAGAATTAGCGGAAGCGGGCGATCGCATAATCTATGGTTCCCGACTTTACAAACAAGGCAAAGCTTCCCTGCTAATTCTCAGCGGCGGTAGAGTAGATTGGAAAGGTGGCGGGCCTCCCGAATCGGCAGACATGGCAGAAATTGCCCAAACAATGGGTGTACCGGCATCAGCAATTCTGCAAGACCCCGATTCACACAACACCTATCAAAATGCGGTCAACGTGCGGAAAATTTTAGATGGTAAAGGCATAAAAGGGCAGGTTTTGCTAGTGACATCGGCGATGCACATGACTCGATCGCTGTTAATTTTCCAGCGTCAGGGAATAAAAGCAATTGCCGCACCAACAGACTTTCAGATAACGCAGCAGGATATCGCAGCATCCCAAAGCAATTGGCAATCAGTCGCCTTGGATTTATTGCCGGACACCTATCAGTTAAACCAGTCAACTAAAGCCTTGAAAGAATACATCGGCTTAATCGTTTATCGTCTGCGGGGATGGCTTTAACAGAATTTTATATTTGGGATTTTGGATTTTAGATTGAAGAATTTAAGCTAATATCAAATCCGGTTGCATCCCAATTATAGGGGCGGGGCGGGTTTATACAGCATATTCCAGGTTGATGAAGTACAGTAGCCGCTAAATTTATATTGTGTGATTTTAATATGTAGGGTGCGTCGCTGCGACCTTTTAAATGGAACTTGCAGATTGTTGGTGGCGACGCACCGATGCTTACTACAAGATTGTGTGTACCGCACATACATGGAATATGCTGTATAATTTGTCTATACTTATCAAATATCTGGGCGAAGCGGCCCCTACAAAACTTCATCAGATAAGATTCCCAATCAAACGGATACGATCTAAAATCTAAAATCTAAAATCTAAAATCCAAAATTGATTGAGTGTGTTAGCTTAAAGTCATTACAGCAAATATTAGCCACCGTCGCCCCCAAACAATCATGCTGCCCCACGAGTTGCAAAACATTGCCCCAGAACCGACTCCCGCGGCCGAAATTTTTCAGAGACACCAAATTGTCCGCGAGTTTTACGACGAAATTAAGTACCGTCAAGAACTAGAACTTCACTGCCAGTGGTATTACGCTACAGCCAAGCAGCATCAGCAGGAATTGCAGAAAATGCAGGGAGATTGGAATATTTTAGGTTGGTTCAGCCGCGGACGGTCGAAAAATTAAGCGTTAAATAAAAAAGATGGTTTGTAGTAAGGACTTTAGCCGCGCCGATCGACTAACACCCACAGAAAAAACTGAACTCCTCACTACAAACTCTACAACAGTTATATGACCCTCGCCCAAAAACGGATAATTGCTTTCCGACAGGAGTCGTTAGCCGCCCAAAATTTTATATCCTAGTTCAAGGTTCCAGATTCATCTGTGGAGTAAATCTAAAATCTAAAATCTAAAATCGACTGACGGGATTTGATATTGTCTTTGGGCTCCGGCTTCAACTTTTGAGACAGCTAGACTTCCGAAGATATCAATTCGACCTCATCCTCTTTGAAGTGAGCTCGAAATTTTTTGTCAAACTGAACTAGAACCGGCCAATTGGCACTGACAGGTCTGCCGTGCCATTCGTGAACGATCGCCACGACTTCTCCTTCCATACCCTTAATATCAAATGGTTGACTGCGATTTTCAGGGTGGTGGTAGACAACAACAGAGTTTTTAATGCAAACGCGATCGCCAACTTTCATAAGAAACATTCGGTATATGGGAAACTCAGTGGCTTCAGCCCTGAGAGGGAAACGACTCGGCGGTTTCAACCGCCTTGAATCCCCTTGCGGGGTTGGAGAGGTATGGTTGCCTCTCCGGTGAGGTATGGTTGCCTCAATCTCCTTTTCGGGGTAATGTTCGCTTCGCCAAG